>NZ_JBSSFD010000001.1:0-262172 GCF_054062295.1 Lysinibacillus sp. TE18511 | reverse complement strand
TCTTTCCGTCGCTCTGCCTTCCTTCCGTCGCTTAGACTCTTCCTTCCGTCGCTCTAGCTCTACTTTCCGTCACTTCGACTCTTCCTTCCGTCGCTCTGCCTTCTTTCCGTCGCTTTAGCTTTTCCTTCCGTCGCTCTGGCTCTACTTTCCGTCGCTTTGACTCTTCCTTCCGTCGCTCTGCCTTCTTTCCGTCGCTTTAGCTTTTCCTTCCGTCGCTCTGGCTCTACTTTCCGTCGCTTTGACTCTTCCTTCCGTCGCTCGGGCTCTTCTTTCCGTCGCTTCGACTAATCTTTCCGTCGCTTCGACTAATCTTTCCGTTGCTCTGGCTTCTTTCCGTCGTTTGGCCGGTTCTATCCACGATTTCGACTCTTCTATCCACGACTTTGCCGGTTCTTTCCACGACTTCGACTCTTCTATCCACGACTTTGCCGGTTCTATCCACGATTTCGACTCTTCTATCCACGACTTTGCCGGTTCTATCCACGATTTCGACTCTTCTATCCACGACTTTGCCGGTTCTATCTACGATTTCGACTCTTCTATCCACTACTTTGCCGGTTCTATCTACGATTTTGACTCTTCCTTCCGCAACTTCAACTTCCGCTTTTTAGAACAAAAAAAGCGAGAACCTCTTTGTTAAAGAGAGTCCTCGCTTCATATTGTTTATATAATTGTAAAAGCTTGCTGTACTTTTTCGATTGTTTCCTCATCAATTTGACGATTTGAATGTAAATAAGCAATCGGCTCGTCAGCACGAACACGGTCGCCTTTTTTGGCAATCAAGTGAATACCTGCATCATAATCAAGTTCAGATTCCTTTGTTAATCGACCTGCACCAAGACTAACGCTTGCTTCTCCGATTAATAGTGCATTAATCGTCTCGACAGTGCCTTCAGAAGACGCTTTGACAGCTACTTTGTTTGCTGTATCTTTTTGTACAAGATCCGCTAAATCGCCACCCTGTGCTACGATAAATTCATCAAATTTTGCAGCTGCTGAACCATCCTCTAATACTCGTTTCACAGCTGCTGTTGCTTCGGCCTCATTTACTCCTGCTGCAACCTGGTACATAAGCGAAGAAATAATAATACATTCCTCAAGCAGATCCTCATGTGTTTCATCCATACGTCCACTTAGTAAAGCATATGCTTCTACTACTTCAAGCTTATTACCAATCATTTTACCTAATGGATTATCCATATCACTAATATGCGCGACTACTTTACGCCCTAGCTTTTCACCAATTGCCGTCATCGTATCAGCTAAAACTTGCGCTTCTTCTTCTGTTTTCATAAATGCACCAGAGCCACATTTAACATCGAGCACAATGCCGTCTGCACCACTTGCTATTTTCTTACTCATGATGGACGCGGCAATTAGTGGAATTGAATCGACAGTACCCGTCACATCTCGTAATGCATACAATTTTTTGTCAGCTGGTACAAGATTACCTGTTTGACCAGCAACTGCAATTTTATGTTTATTGACATTGTCGATAAATTCCTGTGATGAAAGCTCCGTTTTAAAGCCACGAATCGACTCTAATTTATCGATTGTACCACCTGTAATGCCTAGACCCTTGCCACTAAATTTCGCCACTGGAATATCTAGCGCAGCAATTATTGGCGTGACAATTAGTGTGACTTTATCGCCTACACCACCTGTCGAGTGTTTATCAATTTTAAACCCTTCAATAGATGTTAAATCAATAACATCACCAGATTCTATCATTGCCTTCGTTAAATAGAATATTTCATCATCTGTCATGCCCAATAAGCGAATTGCCATTAATAGGGAACTCGCTTGATAATCAGGAATTGAACCAGTAGTGTAGCCTTCTACGAAATACTGAATTTCAGCCTGTGATAGCGCTTTGCCCTGCTTTTTCTTTTCAAACAGCTGTGCCATATTCATATCGATAGATCCCCCTTATTTTAAATCACCTAAGAAACTTTTACCGAATGCTGGTGCTTCTACTTGGAAGTTTTCAGCAACTGTCGCTGCAATATCTGCAAAAGTTTCACGAAGTGTTAGCTCGCTACCACCATTAAAGCGTGGTGAATAGATAATTAACGGTACATATTCACGTGTATGGTCTGTCCCAGGGAATGTTGGATCATTACCGTGGTCTGCTGTAATGATTAGTAAATCATCTTCTGTCATTGCCTCAGTAATTTCTGGTAAACGCGCATCAAATTCTTGTAGTGCGTTACCATAACCTAGTGGGTCACGTCGATGTCCAAAATTCGCATCAAAGTCCACTAAGTTTAAGAAGCTCATACCATGGAAATCACGACGCGCTACCTCTGCAAACTTATCCATACCATCCATATTATTTTTCGTACGTACTGCATCTGTGACACCTTCACCATTGAAAATATCAGAAATTTTCCCGATTGCTATAACATCTAAGCCTGCATCCTTTAGGACATTCATCGTTGTACGACCAAATGGCTTTAACGCATAGTCATGACGATTAGATGTACGTGTGAAGTTTCCTGGTGTACCGACAAATGGACGAGCAATCACACGGCCAACTAAATATTCTGGTTGCAATGTTAGCTCACGAGCAATTTCACAAATTTTATACAGTTCCTCTAACGGAATAATTTCCTCATGTGCAGCAATTTGCAAAACAGGATCAGCAGATGTATAGACAATAATTGCTCCTGTCTCCATATGCTCCTTGCCGAAGTCCTCGATCACTTGTGTCCCACTTGCAGGTTTGTTGCATAGCACTTTACGGCCTGTACGTTTTTCAAGCTCTGCAATAAGCTCTGCAGGGAATCCTTCAGGATATACCTTGAACGGTTTATCAATATTCAACCCCATGATTTCCCAATGCCCTGTCATAGTATCTTTACCAACAGATGCTTCTTGCATTTTTCCGTAAAACGCTTTTGGTTTATCAGTAGCTTGCAGACCTTGTAACGGTTCAATGTTCGCTAAGCCGAAAGACTCCATATGTGGCATTGTAAGCCCATTCATTTTTTCTGCGATATGTCCAAGAGTATGTGAACCCACATCTCCAAAGTTCGCTGCGTCTGGAGCTTCACCAATTCCAACTGAGTCCAATACTACTACATGGATTTTTTTAAATGGTTTATTCATAATTGTTGCCTCCTAATCTCTTGTCTTTATTTTATCAAAAAACAGCGAAAAATAAAGGTCAGACCTCCGACTAACGTAAATTTCTCTCTTAAGCGCGTGGATGGAATTGCTTATATACCTCTGATAGTCGGGATTTACTAATATGAGTATAAATTTGTGTTGTGGAAATATCTGCATGTCCAAGCATCTCCTGTACTGCTCGTAAATCAGCTCCATTTTCCACTAAATGTGTTGCAAAAGAATGACGTAATATATGCGGCGTTAACTCATGTTGGATACCTGCCTTTAAAGCATGCTCCTTCATTAATTTCCAACAACCTTGCCTTGTTAAACGTTTTCCTCTTTGATTAATGAAAAACGCATCTGTTTTTGGGTATTTTCCTTGTAATTGACTCCGCGCACCATCTAAATAAGTGCTTAATGCAGACAGGGCGCTTTTTCCAAGTGGAATGATACGCTCCTTGCCGCCCTTACCAAAAACACGGACAAAGCCCATCGTTAAGTGAATATCAGCTAAATCCAAAGCAATCAGCTCACTAATGCGCATCCCTGAACCATATAATAACTCTAACATGGCCACGTCCCGGACGCCCTGTGGTTTGCTGCGATTTGGTGCTGCTAATAAAGCTTCAATTTCTTCAATAGAGAGAATATTTGGGAGCTTTTGCTCAATGGTTGGCATTTCTAAATGGACTGTTGGATCTGTTTCTGCTCGCTTTTCTCGCAGTAAAAATTGATGGAAACTACGAATAGAGGAGATATGGCGAGCAACCGTACGACTTGTCTTTCCTTGCATTCGCAACTGTTCTAAATGACGTAAAATGGTCATTCTCTCCACTTTACGAAAATCCGACATACCTTCCGCTTCCTGCAAAAAATTCACATAATTTTCCAAGTCTCGGCGATAGGATGCTAATGTATTTTCGGATAACTGCCGTTCTACTTGGATAAAATGGATATAATCCTCTATTGCATATTGAAATTCATTCATCATAGCGCCCCCTTACTGTCAATTATTCTCTATTTTAGCACGGCTAATAGAATTGTGCTAAATCACCCTCTTATTCTAATTGAAGATGATTAAAATACTCTACAAACGCTAGTGTAAAGTTGCTATATCAAATGTTTGGGAGAGACACAATATGAAGCTTAGTGAATGCCCTTCTCTTTATGGCGTTCTAACCATTGATTCGACGGTTCTATCCGTCACTTCAACTCTCCTATCCGTCGCTTCGGCTCTTCTATCCGTCGCTTCAGCCTTTCGGTAGAATTGAAATATTGTAGAACCAAATAATTTGTTATTCAAACAAAACAAAAAACCGCCTGATTCAATCTAAAACTTAAGATTAAAACAGACAGCTTCTTGTTATTTTTCTTCATTCGATTCGTCGTTATTATCATGACAGCGCCAGCAAATGCCGTGGAAAGTTAGTCGGTGATCCTTTATGATAAAGTTCCAACGTTTTTCAACAACGGCTTCCACATCTTCAAGTAAATCTTCTTGAATTTCATCAACCGCACCACATTCGATACAAACAAGATGATGATGGAAATGCGCAGCTCCCTCTTGGCGTAGATCATAGCGCGAAACGCCATCGCCAAAGTTGATTTTGTCGACAATTTTGAGCTCAGTTAGTAACTCTAACGTTCTATAGACAGTAGCAAGACCAATTTCTGGTGCCTTTTCTTTTACTAAAAGATAAACGTCTTCTGCACTTAGGTGGTCTTCCTCGTGCTCAAGCAGTACAGCAACTGTTGCTTCTCGCTGCGGCGTCAGCTTATAACTAGCACTATGCAACTGTTTTTTTATACGATCAATTCGGCTTTCCATGTGACGCCCCCCTAAACTCTTTCCATTATACCAAAGGAGTAAATCCTATTACAAGATAGTGTATAGATTTCAAATAAGCTTTTGTATGTTTTTAGCTGATGTTAATTTACGCGAATAATCTCCATCATTTTAATACATAAGAAATAACAATAAACTCAGCCACTATTATGATGAAAAATGCGATAAAATTCAACAATATTGTCCGACCATGTACATTTTTTCCGATTTTTCGCTTTGACCAAGCTGGTACAAGTAAATTGCATAGGACTAGCAACAATATACAATAGATGAGCTGAAATGGAAACCACCAAATCGTATAAACCCAAAAGGCTTCAAGTTTTTGTAATAAAAAAACCGAGCTAAAGCCAAAAAAGGTTGCACGCATCGCTACGGTTACACGGACAAATACCTTCAAAACACTATGTGTTGCAAGCAATAGCACAAGAGCTATTGAAACAGCAACAGGTAATACTAAACGAAATATAGAATGCCTGTCCCCGTCTGCTAAACGAGGCTCTATAAATAAAATAAAAGGCTCTGCATTCGGCCCACCAATAATATGAAAGAAGATAACGCCACAAACGAAACTTACTGCAATAATGGAAGCGTGATAAAATATAGACACCGTACGAGACATAAACATGCTCCTTTTCTATCAAGGTTTGTACAGCTTATGCTCGTCCTCTTCTATTATGCTAAAGTTTATTTTCTTATTGTGTCGCCAGCCAAAGTACTGCAAACGCTGTCTTAGCGTCAAATATACGCTCATCTGCAACCATTTGCCCCGCCTCTTCCAACGAAACTTCTAATAAATCGACAAATTCATCTTCATCTAAATCTGCTTTGTTTTCAATTTTATATAATTCTTTTGCCACAAATAGATGAATGATTTCATCTGCGAAGCCTGGTGAAGTTGCAAATGCTTGTAAAAAGGTAAAGCTCTGAGCACCGTAACCTGTTTCTTCCTCTAATTCACGGCGTGCTGTAACAATCGGTTCCTCACCAGGTTCAAGCTTTCCAGCTGGAATTTCAATAATGGAACGTTCTAAAGCTTTACGGTATTGCTCTACTAACACTAATTTTCCTGCATCAGTAACAGCAATAACCGCTACTGCACCCGGATGCTTAATAATTTCTCTTTTTGCAACATGACCATTCGGTAATGTGACATCATCAATCTGTAGTTTCACAATTTTCCCGTCATAAATGGGTGTAGTCTTTGTCGTTTTTTCCTCAAACTTTTTCATTGACTCTAACCTCGCTTGTTCTTCAGATATGTTCATTGTACCATTACAAGTAGAGAAATCGAAGGAGGTCATTTGCATGAAAAAAAGACAGCTCGGCTCGAGCGAATTGTTTATTTCAGAAATTAGTTTAGGGGGCATGTCTCTTTCGACAGATAAGAAGAAGGCAGCTGGTATTATCGATATGGCACTAGATGCTGGCATCAATTATATCGATACGGCCGATTTATATGACTTTGGAACTAACGAAGAGATAATTGGCACTATTTTAGGAAAGCGCCGTCAAGATGTAATCGTAGCTACGAAAGTTGGTAACCGATGGACAGAAGGTAAAGAAGGATGGCATTGGGATGCATCCCCGGCTTATATAAAGGAAGCTCTACACGCAAGCTTAAAACGACTAGGTACTGATTTTATAGATGTTTATCAGTTACATGGTGGCACTATTGAAGACGACCGGGATGGAATTATTGATACTTTTGAAAGTTTGAAAAAGGATGGACTGATCAGAGAATACGGCATTTCCTCTATTCGACCAAATGTACTAAAGTGTTTTTTACCAGCAAGTTCTGCAAAAAGTATCATGATGCAATATAGTGCTTTAGATCGTCGTCCAGAGGAATGGCTCGACTTTATTGCTGGCGAAGGGGCTTCCGTTATAACACGCGGTACTGTCGCAAAGGGTTTACTTACTAATAGCTGGAAAGAACGTTTACAGCGCGTCAATGGCTTTAACACATATACAGCGGACGCATTAACAACAGCATTAACAGACTTAGCTACACATTATGACGATTTACATGCACTAGCAATCGCCTTTAATTTAAAGGAGCCTACTATCGCCTCAACGGTAATAGGTGCAAGCTCACAAGAACAACTTGCACAAACACTCGCTGCCTATGAAAAAATAGATTCAATAACAGATTTTACAGCGGTAAATGAACTAACAAAAACAGAACAGTATACAGATCACCGATGAAGAAATGGCTTGTCTTAATCACGTTTTTAGTAATACTTGCCATTTCCTCTAGCATGACCTATGAACAACAAAGTATACTTCCAGAATTAGAAGACGCATTGGCAAATAAACCTTTCGAGAAGCAATTATCTGTTTTAAAAATACCTTATTGGGACACAGTTGTTTCTGTTGAAGAGCGCGGTTACTTTAAATTTGTAGAATTTTTAATTCGAAAATTAACGCATTTTGTTGGGTTTGGTTGTATCGCACTTGGTATTTACTTTACATGGGGAAAACGGCGGTTCGCTGCAGGTATCGCTATTGCCGGAACAGCCCTTATTGCAATACTAGATGAGTTTCGTCAAAGCTTTACACCAGGACGTATGATGAGTGGACAGGATGTTATTTTGGATACAGCTGGAGCAATTGTTTTTGTAGGGATTGTAGCGTTGGTGAAGAAAATTTTCAAAAGACAAAGGGCACACTAAAAATACCCTTTGTCTTTATATTTATCAGAATTACTCGATTGAACTCGATATTGTTATGAAAGAAACTATGCGAAAGTGTTTGATTGTTGAAGTTGTTACTACAGCTTATAATAAGAAGTAAGAGAAGGGAGCAATTTAAAATGAAACAAATCCAATTAAACTCTCCTGAATTTAATCGTGTACTTAAAAATTTGCAATTTGAAAATTTATCAATAACTCCAACACTTCAGAAAAAAGTACTTGAGATCGTTAATTCTGGTATACAAATCTCACCGACCATTATTAAGGAAGTTCTGAAAAGTACAATAAAATGTTCCGATAAAAACAAAAATCATTCCGATAAATCTGAGAATCTTTCCGATAAAATATAAAATCGTTCCTATAAATCTCGAAATCTTTCCGATAAAACAAAAAAAACAGTGAATCCGCAAAATTTGGATTCACTGTTTTCTTTAAAATTTTGAGCCTTTATCGCCGTATTCGTTGAGTAGTTCTTCAAACGATTTGTTTTTTTCACGTTGTTTGCGTTCAAATGCTAGCTTCGCTTGGCGCTCTTCCTCAGCGGCCTGTTCTTTCGCTGTTAAATCTTGTTTTGCAGCTTTTAGTTTGGCAAGCACGTCACCGCCAAGCTGATCCGCTAATGTAACGGCCTCCTGCTTTGGTAAGCTAGCTGTCATGCCATCATTTGCATGTTGCTGCTGTTTTCGTTTCTTTCCCATTTTGTAATTCACCTTCTTATCGACTTCACGGGCGCTTGACAACTGTTGCTACGCCTTGCCCACCACCGATACATAATGTTGCGAGACCTGTTTTCGCATCACGCTTTTCCATTTCATGTAAAAGCGTGACTAAAATGCGCGCACCACTTGCACCAATTGGGTGACCAAGAGCAATTGCTCCCCCGTTGACATTTAGTTTATCATGATTGAAACCTAATTCGCGATCTACAGCAATAGATTGAGCTGCAAATGCTTCATTCGCTTCAATTAAATCTATATTATCTAACGTCACATCAGCCTTTGCCAATGCCTTTTTTACTGCCGTTACAGGACCAGTTCCCATAATAGCTGGATCAACCCCTGCACTTGCATTTGCTGTAATTTGCGCCATTGGTTGAATGCCTAACTCTACCGCTTTTTCTTTCGACATTACCACAACAGCCGCTGCACCATCGTTAATACCTGAAGCATTTGCCGCTGTTACAGAGCCTTCCTTTTTAAATGCAGGTCGTAGTTTAGATAGAGACTCCGTAGTAACCCCATTACGAGGGAATTCATCCTGTTTGAAAACAATAGGATCTCCCTTGCGCTGAGGAATTTCAACAGCTACGATTTCATCATTAAACTTCCCTGCTGCAATTGCCGCTTCCGCACGCTGTTGTGAACGTGCTGCAAAAGCGTCTTGTTCTTCTCGTGAAACTTCATAGGCATCACATAAATTTTCTGCTGTAATACCCATATGATAATCATTAAATGCACACCATAATCCGTCATGAATCATCGTATCAACTACTTTTTGATCCCCCATACGGAAGCCTTCTCGTGCATTTTTTAATACATATGGTGCCTGGCTCATATTTTCAAAGCCACCTGCAACGATAATATCCGCATCGCCTGCTAAAATAGCCTGTGTCGCTAAGTGAACTGCTTTTAGTCCTGAGCCACAAACTTTATTAATCGTTAATGCCGATACTTCATGTGGTAAACCTGCTGCAATTGCTGCTTGACGAGCTGGATTTTGACCAAGTCCAGCCGATAAGACATTCCCCATAATGACCTCGTCGACTTGTTCGCCCGCTACGCCAGCACGTGCTAATGCTTCTTTAATAACAATACTCCCTAATTTTGTCGCTGCTACGTCCTTTAATGTTCCTTGGAATGAACCAATAGCTGTACGTACAGCACTCACTATTACAACCTCTTTTGACATCACTTTTCTCCCCTTTTCCCCGTTCAAAATCAACACTGCATGCATATGCTACTAGCAGATATATATATTTTAACAAATATTTTGACGATTTTCGATAGATAGAAATAATCGCACTTTTGCCAAAGATATTGTAAAATGTTGACGTGTTTTAAACAATCTCAGTTGGGAACATTACAAGTAAGAAAAGTGCAAACACAGGACGTTGGAGGTGTTAATAATGAAAAAGAAAATGCTTTTATTTTCAGGTATAACGACAACGCTTGCCGCAGCAGCAACAGGTCTGTTCGGCTTCGCTCTTTCAAATAAATTAATGTACATTAAGCAAAAGGATCCTGAATTTGTTCGTGAACGCGAAACTACTGCTAAACGTTTTGACGAAGCTTGGTACAATAAAAATTTAAAATGCGAATTAAATATTGACTCTCCCAACGGCTATACGATACGCGGTATTTTGTTTCAGCCATTAGAAACGAATAATACCATCATCATTTGCCACGGAGTAACAGAAAATAAAATCAACTCAGTTAAATATGCTCGACTTTTTGAACGACTTGGCTACAATTCCGTTATTTTTGATCATCGTAGGCATGGAGAGACCGGCGGGAAAACGACTAGCTACGGTTACTATGAAAAAAATGACCTTGACGCAGTTGTCAAAACTGTCAAAGCTATGATTGGAGAAAACGCCATTCTTGGTATTCATGGTGAATCGATGGGTGCCGCAACAATGTTACTATATGCAGGGACTGTAGAGGACGGTGCAGATTTCTATATTTCTGATTGTGCGTTTTCTGATTTCTCAATGCTGCTTAAACAAATTGCGAAGACAGAATTTAAATATGGCTCAATTATTCCAATTCGATTTGCAGATTTCTTTGTCCGCTTGCGTGACGGCTATTCCTTTAAAAGTGTTACACCTGCTGAGGCTGTGACAAATATTGAAAAGCCCGTGCTCTTTATTCACAGTATTCCGGATACATTTATTCCGGCTTCCATGTCACTGGACTTATACCATAAAAAGCCTGGTCCAAAGAAACTGAAGCTATTTGATAACGGTGCTCATGCACAGTCCTTTAATGAAAATATGGCTGAATATGAGGATTTAATTCATGACTTTTTAGAAAATTTTATCTATCAAAGAATTAAGCGTGATTCTTCTTCATCTAATGTCATTCCATTTCATTTTTAGTGCATATGAAAAACTCTTGTGTCAAAAAATAAAATATAGCTCTTCCGCAAAACGAGAGGTTGATTTCCGTTCCGACTGAGCGCTTTGCCGCTGACGCTTCGCTTTCGCGCAGAGCAGAGCTTCCTGGGGGCGTCCGATGAGCCGCTTCACTCGCGATGCTCGCTCCAGGGTCTCGGGCCAACACGATGTTGGTCACGAAGGCGTTATCACAGGATGTGATGGTTTTAGCCTTCGTTCCTCTATTGCTGATCCCCAAGGAGTCGCTCAGTCTCCACTACAATCACCACTTCAATTACATGTCACTCTAATTTATAGTGATAAAACGAAAATTCAACAATATATCAGTGTGAAAGCAAAGCGGCATGACTCATATCCTCAAGAAAGCAAGTAGTCTGGAATGGAAATCCCCTCATTTAAAGCGTCATAACCATTACAAAGATTGCTTTGACTATTTTGTTTTCAGACACTTTGAAAAACCTTTCGAGCATGAATGAACATGCACGCAAGGTTTTTCCAATTGTTTTTATTCTGCAAAAACGATGTGCCATTCATCACGTTTCGCTAAAAATTCTTTGGCTAACGCTTGTGCACCTTCTAGATTATGGCTAGCTGCCCAGCCGCATTGCACTTCATTACAAGCAGGAACAGCAGTTGCCTTTGTTACGTCCGTAAAAGTTTTTTCTAAAATATTTAACAAGTCCTGATAATTATTGTGATTAATAAGTGATACATAGAAGCCTGTTTGGCATCCCATTGGACTAAAATCAACAATATGATCAGAGTGATTTCGAATAATGTCAGCCGATAAATGCTCTAAGGAATGTAATGCAGGCATTTCCATATGTGCTTTATTTGGCTGTTTAAAACGAATGTCATATTTGTATACTTCATCGCCATTTTTCCCTGTTTTTACACCCGCTAAACGTACATACGGTGCTTTAACTTTCGTATGATCTAAATCAAAGCTTTCAACATTTGTTTTTTCTTTCTGCAATGCACACAACTCCTTTATATAGAATATTTTCATTATAACGAGTTTTCCGATAGAATTGTATGATTTTTTAGAATTATTCAAATGATTTGCAAAGTTAACCTTGGCGTAATTGCGTCCGGAAGCTTTAACGCGGGATTTTGGATACCCGCTGAAAGAAATTAAAAAAACAACTAGCCAAGGCTTGGACTAGTTGCTCTTTAAAAATTCCTACTATTTTTGGAATTTATTCATTTGTGACATCATTTGACGTACTTGCTTTTCAGACGGCGTACGACCCATTTGTGCCATCATCATACGAATCATTTGTTCGTTAATTGGTGGGTTTTCTTTTAAATATTTCATCATAGCTTTACGAGCGAAATAGAAACCAAGTGCTGCGCCCGCTGCTAACGCGATAATAACAATAATAATCCAGCCCCATGTAGGCATACAACCAACCTCCTCCACTACAATATACCGAGAAAAAAACTCTCCACGCTCCATTATACACCAAATTTTAGCGTGTTACTATATATTGTAGTGAATTTTCCTAATGCATTGTATACTTCATCGGTTTTAACCACCCACACTCATTATCTTGTTTATTAAAAGCTATAAAACGTTCGCTCATTTTCGCAAGCATCTGAAATAGATCCAAATCGAGCATTCGTGATCCTTCACAATAGACACAAATTTTACGTTCCACTAAATAAATAGCCATTTTCCCTTTTATTGGATGTTCTAAAAATAAAGCATTACGAGCCCTCTCTAAATGTGCATATTTGGAATCTAGTTGCGCCTCTAGCATCGCAGCTATCTCTTCGAAGCGAACCGTTTCACATATATATGCAAGCTCTTTCAAGGATTTCTCATTAGCGTCTTCACAGCCTTGCATCATTTCTAATAACTTACGCTCTCTGCCGAAAATAAACGTTAAATGCTCTTCTTTAATTTTATATATGGAATAGGTTCTCACTAGAAATCCTCCTTCGCTCATTTCTTTTTCATAAGTATAGCTCATCCAAACTCTTTAATTTGTCAAACGAAGGAAGCCCTCATCTTCTATTTTTGTCGAAAACTTTCTACTTTCGGTTCTATCAATTACATTATGGCATAATGCGTTTCTTATTAGATATCACATGTCCTATCTGTGTTCTATTTCTGCAAATGTGCACCTCTTCTATAGCAGCTTAGACTATTCTCAGCCTCAAGACCTAGAGCAAAATCAATTTCCAGTCCGTTTTAGAAGAGCTTTCTAATAGGTAATATAAAAGTACAAACGAAAGGAGCTAGAACATATGAGAAAATTTCTTTTATTTACAGGAGGCTTCATCGCAGCATGTGTTGCACTTGCATTAGTTGGACCGCTCGCAGGCTTACTATTTTCTGGTTTATTTGTAGCGCTTGGCATGCACTTCTACATTGCAAGCAAGTCAACATTCGGCAAAATCATTTGGTTTACAGTTGGTCTGATGGGTGTTCTATCAGCAATATCTAATATCCCGGCTATGGTTGGTTTAGCGGCAATCGCTATCATCTATGTTATCTGCAAAAAATGGAATAACGAAGATGTAAAAATTCCAACGATTGAAGCGAAAGAAGAAGATCCGTTTACAAACTTTGAAAAAGAATGGTCAAACTTAACAAAATAAAAGGAGCGAGTTTAAATGAACTTATTTCAACGTTTTAAATATACAATAGAGGCAGATTTACATCATGTATTTGATAAAAAGGAACAAAAAAATCCAATTGCGATGTTAAATCAATACATTCGCGAGGCAGAAAAACAAACCGAGCAAACAGGAAAATTACTAGAGCGTCAAGGTCAGCTAAAGGAAAAACTTGAGCAGGAATTTAAGCAAAATGCAGAATTACTAGCTAAACGTGAAGCTCAACTAAAATTAGCTACAACTAGTGGTGAGCAAGATTTAATCGACTTCGCAACTGACGAAGTAGCTGCTTACACAGCACGTAACAACACATTACAAGCTAGTATTGAAGCAAGCACACGCGAATATTTCGAGCTTGAACGCAAATTCGAAACGATGAAACACAAAATTAAAGATATGAAAGTGCGTCAATTACAGCTTATGGGCAAAGAAAACGTGACACGCGCACACCATCAAATGGACGGGATGATTGCTAAAAACAATAAAACGAACTTTGAAGATTTAGAGTCATATATCGATAAGCTTGCTTACCAAATCGACAAAGATCATGAAGTAACATCTTTCGAGACTCGCCTTGCACAGCTTGAAAAAAATGCCGCAGAAGAAAACGCACCACTGCTAATTGAAAACAAATAACATGTTATAATGAAGGAAATGCGCCATATTTTAGCGGCGCATTCTTTCACGTTTTGAACTTGAGGGACCCATTCCCTCTCTTATACTCTTAGTAGAAAGAAGGGTGACCCTCTTGCAAAATTTCACAACTAATAAGCTCACATTTTGGGTACTATGCTTCTTTTTACTCGTTTTTGTGGAGCTCACAATTTTTAACAACGGTGGTGCCTTTTGTTTATTGATTGGAGCCGGACTTCTTTATTTAAGTTTCTCAAAAAAAGTTCGTTTCTTTAAATGGACGGGGATTTTCTTTATCGCAATCGCACTCTTTACAATGTGGAGTTTACGCTTCTTTATCGTCATTATTCTCTTATATATGCTCTATCAATACTTGCAAAGAGAAAACCAACCAAAAGTTGTTGGTTTGGAACTTTTCGAAAAGCTCCCCGCTACGAAAAACGAATTAATCGGTACAATGCCTGCACCTGTAGAAGCCTATAAATGGCAAGATGTACAAATTCAGCGACTTGCAGGTGACATTACGATTGATACAACACAAACTATTTTACCGGCTGGCACAAGTCTCATTACGATTCGCCAAGGTATTGGTAAGGTGCAAGTTTATATTCCATATGAAATTCCATTCCGTTTACAATACACAACATTGTTTGGTGAATTGAAATGTCTACATGTTGGGCCACAACGCATACTCAATGAAAGTGTAAGTTTCTCAGATGGAAACCCTGAGGATGCAAAGCGTACACTCGTTATACATGTTGCAACATGGCTTGGGGACTTGGAGGTGCTACGTAAATGATAGCCTTTATCTCGAGATTATTTACGCTATTTTTCATTTTGTTGAGTGCTGCATTTGGACTCCTTGTCGCTATCTGGGGCGAGCCAAATGAGAAAATATGGGGGCCATTATGGCAGCAGAATTATAATAATATACCACTTGGCGGTTATATTGCCCTCAGTCTTTTTGCGATCAGTTTACTGATTGCAAGCTGGATTAGTATGACTGCTCGTGCAAGAGAAGCTCAGGCAACCCGCATTGTGAAACAATTAATTGAACCAGATTTTGTATTACCTAAAAAACAACCTTTACCGAAACCTTTGAAAAAAGCTTTGGAACAAACAAGTGAGTTAATCGATACGCAACGAAAAAGCTTACAGCGCTTATCCAATGAACGTGCAGAAGCTAACGATAAAATTATTCAAGAACGAATTATCGCTGAACGCCAACGCCTTGCTCGTGAGCTGCATGATTCTGTATCGCAGCAATTATTCGCCGCTTCGATGTTACTTTCCGCTTTAACGGAAACTGACGAAAATGCCACAAGCTTAAAGCAGGTCGAAAAAATTGTACAACAGGCACAGCTTGAAATGCGGGCATTATTATTACATTTACGTCCTGTAGCTTTGCATAATAAAACTCTTGCTCAAGGTCTTGAGGAGTTAATTATTGAGCTGCAGCAAAAAGTATTTTTTCATATTGAATATGAGCTGGAGGAAATGTCGTTATCAAAAGCGGAAGAGGATCATTTATTCCGCATTGCACAGGAGGCGTTATCCAATACGCTACGCCATGCCAAAGCGAGCGAAGTTGAATTACTGCTCGTTGCCCGCGATGATTTAGCTATCTTACGTATCCAAGACAATGGCCTCGGCTTTGATGTCGAAGCAGATAAATCTACTTCTTATGGTCTGCAAAATATTGCTGAACGCGCTGTAGAGATAGGCTGTATGTATAAAATTGTGTCAGTGCCTGGTGAAGGTACAATTGTAGAGGTTAAAATCCCGCTACATAAGGAGGAAGAAGTGAATGATACAAATATTAATAGTGGATGATCACGAAATGGTGCGTATCGGTGTTTCTGCCTATTTGTCAGCACAACCAGATATCACTGTCGTCGGTGAAGCTGAAAATGGTAAAGAGGCAGTGGAACGAGCTCTCACACTACGTCCAGACATTATTTTAATGGATAATGTCATGCCAATCATGACAGGAGCTGAGGCGACAGCTGAAATTTTAGCAGCATGGCCAGAGGCAAAAATAATGATGGTTACAAGTTTTTTAGATGATGATAAAGTTTATCCTGCATTAGAGGCTGGTGCAGTCAGCTATATTTTAAAAACTTCAAATGCAAAGCAAATCGCGGATGCCATTCGCAAAACAATGGGCGGCGAAACCGTGCTCGAGCCAGAAGTAACTTCAAAAATGATGCATCGTATGCGCCACGGCAATAGCACCCCACTTTATGAGCAACTTACAGATCGTGAAATGGAAGTATTACTGCTGATGGCTCAAGGCAAAGCAAATCAGGAAATCGCCGATGAACTATACATTGCTTTAAAAACGGTGAAAACACACGTCAGCAATATTTTAGCGAAGCTCGATGTTCAAGATCGCACACAAGCAGTTGTCTACGCTTTTCAAAATGGGATTGCGAAGTAAATTTTTCTTGGGTAGTTTGATTTAATACTGATTTTGCTAGGTTATCAGCGATATTGCTTGGGTTATCAGCGATTTCTGATCTTTTATCAGCGATTCTACCTGGGTTATCAGCGATTTCTGATCTTTTATCAGCGATTCTACCTGGGTTATCAGCGATTCCGTCTGTTTTCCAAAAAAAAATACGAAACTGCATTTCTACCAATGCAGTTTCTGACTATCTATTAACCAAGAAGTTCTTTAATCTCATTTACACTGTTAACTATGTATGTTGCTTGTGCATCCGTTAATTCTTCAAGTGAGCCATAGCCATAAGTAACACCGATAGAATCAATTTGATTTTCATGTGCCCCAACAATATCGTATTTACGATCTCCAATCATCATAAATTGATTGTTATCCACTTCATTAAAATGGTCGCGTACAAATGCGATAATTTCTCCTTTGGCGGATCGTGTACCATCAAGATTGCTACCTGCGACAAGGTCAAAAAAATGTTCAAGGTTGAAATATTTTAAAATTTGTTCGGCAAATAAAGTTGGCTTTGATGTAGCAATTGCTAATATATATCCCTGTTGCTTTAAATCGGCTAACAAAGCTGGAATATTTTCGTACAGTTTATTCTCAAACATCCCTCTTTCCTTGAATCGCTCCCGGTAATTGCTAATAGCTTGCTCAATTTGCGCATCATTAAATCCATAAATTTCATGAAAAGATACTTGTAATGGCGGTCCGATAAAGCTTTCAAGTACATCTAAATTACTTACTTCGATACCTGCCTTTTGTAATGCGTATTGAACTGATTTCGTTATCCCTATCTTCGGATCAGATAATGTTCCATCTAAATCAAATAAAACAACTCTATATTTCTTCATCACAAGCTCTCCTTATAAAAAATTACTTTATCAAATTGATTGATATACTGTTGAACCAAAATCATGAATATCTTTGATGTAATCAAACCTATCTGGTGAACCAAAGCTATTAAATCCTCGAACTGCCACAATATTTTCTTTTGGAATTACCAGTAATGCTACGCTTGTATAACCAAGTAATTGAAAACTTCCTTGAGGTAATATCGGGCTTAACTCTGTAATCCCCTCCCTCTGTTGAGGCTGAACAAATCAGAAAAAATCCATTTGTTGGAAAGTTCTGTGGTTTAGAATTTGGAGATTGAATTGTCGTTAATAGCTGTATGATTTCCTTAGGTATAATTTGATTTCCATTAATTTTCCCTTTAGCCAGATGAACTTGCCCCCATTTAGCTAGCTCTCTTAATGAACTATACATATTCATTTTGCTGCCATCGCACATATCACTTTCATACCAAAATGGACTATCATTATGTTTTACTTCTATATGCTGTCCATTTTTTTCACTGAACCAATTTGTTTCAGTAAAAGACAATGTCTGAAACACTTGCTCATCCACAATTTCTGCAATAGTTTTTCCAGTAACTTTAAAAATGACTTTGGCAAGTAGTTCTACATTGATATCTCGATATGCCCAGTTATAACCTGCTTTATATTCCTTAATTATTTTTTCATTTTGCCAATGTAAACCTTGTGTATGTGTCATTTCGTAGATGAAAATGCGTTTTCACTTCTTGACCCGATTTTTGAAGCTACCCTACTTTTTGCTGTTTTACTACTCATTATTGTCATTATAAAAAAAGTATCTATTTGGTTTTGTTTACTTTTTGCAAGCCTCTCAGTAATTGTCACAGGTCAGCTCCTTTGGTTTAGTGGCATTATTGTTGATGAGCTAAATTTAGGAGGAAGTAACAAGGGCTTTTACTGTTTTGTCGTTATGCTTCTCATTCATTGTGCAGCTGTTTGGATTTCTTTAGTGAAGTCCTCTAAACATGAAAAAATACCGCAGTACTCAGAGGAGATTTAACCTACTGAGTATTGCGGTATTTTATAAATTATAGTGCTTTTACCTTCGCTACAACATTGTCTACTGTGAATCCGTATTTTTCCATTACCAATTCACCTGGTGCAGAAGCGCCGAACTTGTCGATTGCAAGAACGTCTCCTTCGAAACCAGTGTATTTATGCCAGCCGAATGATGCGCCCATTTCGATTGCAAGACGTTTTGTTACAGCTTTTGGAAGAACAGATTCTTTGTATGCTGCATCTTGTTTTTCGAAGCGATCCATAGAAGGCATTGAAACTACTGCCACATCCATACCTTCTGCTTTTAATGCTTTTTGTGCTTCCACTGCAAGTGAAACCTCAGAGCCTGTTGCAATTAAAATGGCATCTGCCACTTCTTTTGTAGCAGGAGACACTGTATAAGCACCTTTAGTAACACCTTCACGTACTGTATCAATCGATGCGTCAAGCACAGGTAAGTTTTGACGAGATAATACTAAAACTGTTGGTGTTTTTTCTGATGCTACTGCTAGTTCCCATGCAACTGCTGATTCATTTGCATCAGCTGGGCGAACAACAGATAAATTTGGCATTGCGCGTAAAGATGCAAGGTGTTCGATTGGTTCATGTGTTGGACCATCTTCCCCTACAGCAATTGAGTCATGTGTAAATACATAAGTAACAGGAAGACCCATTAATGCAGAAAGACGTATTGCTGGACGAACGTAGTCAGAGAATACGAAGAATGTACCACCGAATACATTAAGACCACCATGAAGTGCCATACCGTTCATAGCTGCACCCATTGCAAATTCACGTACACCGAACCAAATATTACGGCCAGCATAATCGTCTGCAGAGAAATCTCCAGCGCCTTTCATTGTTGTTTTATTTGAGCCAGCAAGGTCAGCTGAACCACCGAAGAATGATGGTGTTTTCTTCGCAATTGCATTGATTGCCTCTCCTGAAGAAGAACGAGTAGCTACTGATTTACCTGCTTCATATACTGGTAATTCTGAAGCGAAATCCTCTGGTAATTGACCATTCATTGCTTTTTCAAATTGTGCTGCTAATTCTGGGAACTCTTGCTTATATGCTTCAAATTTAGCATTCCAAGCTTCTTCTGGTTGTGCCCCCTGAAGCTCTGCAGCTGCAGTAAATGTATCATATACTTCAGTTGGAATTTGGAATGGTTCATGTGCCCATTCATATGTTGCTTTTGTTAATACAGTCTCATCTTTACCTAATGGTGCACCGTGAGAATCTGCTTTACCTGATTTGTTAGGTGAACCGAAACCAATGACAGTTTTTACTTCGATCAGTGTTGGCTTGCCAGTTGATTTTTTAGCTTCCTCGATAGCTGTGTTAATCGCTTCAACATCAGTACCATCAGCAACTTTTAAATAGTTCCAGCCATAAGATTCAAAACGTTTTTGCACGTTTTCTGAGAATGACTTTTCTAAGTCACCATCTAAAGAAATATCATTAGAATCGTAAAGCACGATTAATTTTTCAAGCTTTAAGTGACCTGCTAAAGAGATAGCCTCAGCTGCTACACCTTCCATTAAGTCGCCATCGCCACAAAGTGCGAATGTATAGTGATCAACGATGTCATGACCTGGTTTATTATAAGTAGCTGCTAAATGACGTTCAGCCATTGCCATACCAACTGTCATAGCAATACCTTGACCTAGAGGACCTGTTGTTGCCTCTACCCCAACAGTATGACCATATTCAGGATGTCCTGGAGTTAATGAATCCCATTGACGGAAGTTTTGAATTTCTTCCATTGGTAAGCCGTAGCCACCAAGATGAAGTAGGCTATATAGAAGCATAGAGCCATGACCTGCAGAAAGTACAAAACGATCGCGGTTATACCATTTTGGATTTGCCGGATTATGGCGAAGTTGTTTTGTCCAAAGCGTATAAGCCATTGGCGCTGCCCCCATCGGTAAACCTGGGTGACCTGAGTTTGCTTTTTCAATTGCATCGATTGACAAAGTTCGGATAGCATTAATCGCTAGTTGATCCGCATGTTGAGTCATTATGTTGTGACATCCTTTCTCGTCCTATATATTGTTCTTTTACAGTTTAGTCAACATTGCTTCAGAAAACAATGTTTTTGTTATACTATTTACGTTTTATAACATACTTTATAGAAATATGTGACACATTAATTTAGAAATTTATTTTTTTTCGCTTGTTTTACCTTCTCTGGTGTTACATCATTACCTTCTGGATCTACCACTTTTACATTTTCAATTGTATCACGCATCGTTGCTCTAAATGTATCTAGATACTCCTTGCGAAGCGCTGTTTGTTCCTTAGCTTCTGACTCTGTTAATTGTCCACTTTTAGCCTTGGCAGAAAGTTCATTGATTCGGTTAATTTTTTCTTTTGATAACATAGTTACACACCTTTCAATACATATCTTAATGAATATGGTATGCAAAGTATAGCATGGATTCCCTTAAAATGCAGTTATACCAACCTTTTTAGTGACCTTCAATGTTTACAATAAATGCCACTTCATGCATGACTTTGTGAAGTTAGAAGTGTAAACTAATTTATGGGGTACAAAAAGATCCATTATGCTTGGGGGAAAAATGAAATGTTTATCAAAACGAAAAGACTATTAATAAGAGAATTTGAGGTTCAAGATTGGCAAGCTGTCTATGAATATACTTCAAATCCAAATGTGATGAATTATATTCCAGAGGGCGTTTTTAATGAAGAGGAAGCCAGAAAGTTTGTTTCAGAAAATAGCGGTGACAAAGCAAAACACTTTCCTGTTATTTTACTAAATGAAAATATTGTTATTGGTCATATGGTTTTCCATCAATGTTTTGGTGACCATACGTATGAAATTGGTTGGGTATTGAATCCGAACTATTACAATAATGGATACGCCTCTGAAGCCGCAAGAGCTGTACTGGACTATGGATTCAAAGAAATGAAACTTCATAGAATTATTGCAACATGCCAGCCAGAAAATATCCCATCGTATCGAGTGATGGAGAAAATCGGCATGAGACGCGAAGGTTATTTTAAAAAATGTATTCCCCACGGAGATGAGTGGTGGGATGAATATTATTATGCTGTATTAGATGAAGAATGGGCATAACCAATTCTTTTTACTTTTGTTAATAGATCGTAGGAAACACTATTAGTTGAAATAAAAATAGTGAGAAGTAGTCAAGAGCTACTTCTTTTTTATAACTCAAAATGTCCAATACATTGGACGTTTTATATCAATTTTAATAAAATAAATTAACCAAAACTTTAGACAAAAGGAGGTATAAGTCTGAAGAATATAATAAAAGCATTAAGAAAAAAATTAGGAATGACGCAAGAAGCCCTTGCAAGGGAATGTGGAGTTGTCAGACAAACTATTAATTGTATTGAAAACGATAAGTATGACCCAACGCTTGAATTAGCATTTAAAATTGCTAAAGCTCTAAATAGAAAAGTTGATGAGGTGTTTATATATGAGTAAATTCCATCTTGAGTATATGATAACAATGAAAGATTTTGTAAAGGAGAGTGCCGCGATATTACGAAAAAATACGAATGAGGTTACGTTACCTGTTTCAAAAGAAGATCAAGATACATTAATTTGTATGCTTAAGTATTTAAAAAATAGCCAAGATCCGGATATTTCAAAAAAATATAAATTACGTTCAGGAGTTGGCTTATCTGCCAATCAAATTGGTCTGAATAAACGAATGTTTACTGCACTTTATAAAGATGGAGATAAACATCATGAATATATGTTAATTAACCCAAAAATCGTTAGTCACTCTTTAAACATGATTTATTTACCTGAGGGGGAAGGTTGTCTTTCGGTCAATAGAAAAGTTAATGGCTTTGTTCCAAGATATGAAAGAATTAAAGTTAAAGCATATGACATACACGGGCAAGAAGCCATTTATCATTTCAATGGATACGGTTCCATCTTAATGCAACACGAAATAGATCATTTAAATGGTATCATGTTTTATGACAGAATAAATAAAGAAAATCCATTTAAACTACCAGACAACGTTATTATTGAGAGTTTGTATTAATTAAGAAAAGACTAGTAGTGCAATTTTACCCGAAATAACGGTCAGTACGATTAACTGACCGTTATTGGGCCAACAAAACGTTGGTCCCCTAGCGTCGCCATAAGATGAAGCTTCCTATCAGCAGGATGACGAAACTCCTAATGATTGAAGTTTCATTTTATTTACCCGTCAGACTTTCTTGATGTTCCCTATATCTCCGATGTACAGTAGCTTTACTTACATCAAAACCTAGACCTTTTAGTGTCATGGCGATTTCATCAAAGGTGAAGCCTCGATTACGTAGCTTGATAATCTCTTCTACAGGCACATCCTTACGTTCTTGACCATTAGGATTTCCCCGATTAGATAAATTGTTTTCAGGACGATAGCCATTTTCAACGGCACGACGCATACCACGACGTATTTTAGCATTATGGATTCTGCGCTGGTACTCCTCTACGATCGCTAAAATCTCTAGTAGCATCGTATCCATTTCATTTAATTGTACAGGGCCTTCGTCTCGCATAGAAAAAACATCCGTTTCAGTTTTTTGTAATAAATGCAATACTGCCATTCTAGCATTTCCACGTCCTAAACGTGTTTCATCCTGTACAAATAATGCTTTAACTTCTTTTTCCTTAATAAAGTCGAGCATTTCAAGTAAGCCCTCACGTTCCACATCATAGCCACTATGCTTATCCATAAAAACGTGCTTCACTTCGTAGCCCTGCTCTTTAGCATAGCGCATCAACTCCTCCTGTTGACGCTCAAGCGAGGAACTTTGTGTCTCTTTTTCTGTACTTACACGGCAATAGACAACAGCCGATTGTTGTTTATTTATCATTGTTCATTTCTCGCAATTTCAATTGAATTTATGGGCATGGACTGGTCACCCACTACTGGAATCACTAGGGATTTACCTGCAATAATATCAACGTTCGATAATTCATTTTCTACTTTCACAAGCTTAATCCAATCATCCGTTTTCATTTTACCAGAGTATTGTTCAGCTAACGACCATAAACTATCACCATGTTCGATTTCAATTTCAGCGTAAGTAACATCGCCTGGATCTGTTATAAAAAGGTATGCTGCAAATAGTAGACATGCCCCTAATAAAGTAGTAATGTGTGGATTTTTCTTTAACCAGTTCATCATCATAACCCCTTTTAGAATGTTTGTTCGGAATGTATGTTCTTATAATAATGCGAACAAACGTTTTTGTCAAACACTTTTCGAACCTATGTTTGCTTAAGTGTTCGCATTCTGTTATACTACTAATAAGTAGAATGATTAGAAAAAAAGAGGTGAGCAATCATGAAAAAAGTTTCGAAAAGACAAGAAGCCATATTAGAGTTCATCAAAGAAGAAGTACGCACAAAGGGGTATCCACCATCTGTACGTGAGATTGGTGAAGCAGTTGGACTTGCTTCAAGCTCAACAGTTCATGGACATTTAGCTCGTTTAGAACAAAAGGGCTTCATTCGTCGAGACCCAACTAAACCACGCGCTATTGAAATCCTAGAGCCAGAGGATTCTATTCAAAAGCAACAAGTTGTACATGTCCCACTTGTTGGGAAGGTTACAGCAGGTTCTCCAATCACTGCTATTGAAAATATCGATGAATACTTCCCACTTCCAGATATTTATGGTACAAGCGAAGATGAGTTATTTATGCTAGAAATTATGGGTGAATCAATGATTGAAGCTGGCATCTTAGACGGTGATTTAGTCATAGTTAAACAAAGAGCAACAGCTAATAATGGTGATATTGTCGTAGCCATGACTGAAGAGGATGAAGCAACTGTAAAGCGTTTCTTCAAGGAAAAAAACCATTTTCGTTTACAGCCTGAAAACGCAACAATGGAGCCGATTATCGTAGACCAAGTTTCTATTTTGGGGCAAGTTGTTGGTCTCTATCGTCGTGTACATTAAAAGTATCTCAATATTAAAGTAGAAAAAGAGGATATTATGTTCGCATATACCTCTTTTTCTTAATTTAAGGCTAGAGAATTAAGCAAGATGAGAACGAGTACACGCGTTTAGTCCAGTCCTTTTTGAAAAAATCAAAATACGAAAACGTGTTGCTAGTATTAGCACTAAATGAAGATGTCGAAGGAGACTTTTCGGACATCTTTTTTCTTTTGAGCATAACTTTGCTTAAAAGAAAAAAAGAATCCACTTTAGAATGGATTCCTTGTAAGCATCGAAACGTCGAACTAGCAGTTTTAAGTTATCAAGTCTTATGCCTCTACTTTGAATTTCAAACTTGCCTTTACAAATGCAGTAAACAATTTCTTCGATCCTTCATCTCCTACAATGGCTAGCTCTTCAGGATGCCACTGTATGCCCAGACAAAATGGTAAATCTTCGTGTACTACCGCTTCAACGATACCATCACTTGATTTTGCTACTACTTTCATTTTTTCCGCAACTACATTTACAGCCTGATGATGAAATGAATTGACAGCAATTTGCGCTTCCTCAATAATCGTTTTTAATAGTGTATCAGGTGTAACATGAATATAATGTGTAGCAACGCCTCGAGCCGCTTGTTGTTTGTGCTTTAATAATTTACTACTGTGATATTCGCTATCAATATCCTGATAGACCGTACCTCCTAGCGCGACATTTAGTATTTGCATCCCTCGACAGATGCCAAAAATCGGCATTTGGCGAATAAAGGCCGCTTCAATTAAGGCAAGCTCCACTGAATCCCTTTCTGGATGAACTTTCCCTAATTTCGGTGTAGGTTCTGCACCAAAGAGGAATGGATGTACATCATAGCCACCCGATAATAATAATCCATCCGTTAACGATAAAATTTGTGCTACATCCTCTTCTACGCCAAGCGGAATTATCAATGGAATTCCACCAGCTTCAATGACACTTTTGCTGTAGGCGGCATTTAATCTAGAAGACAAATCATCTTCCACAAAGGCCGTTATACCGATAACTGGTTTCACTTTATCCCCTCCATGATCCACAAGATTTACGACTTACCAACATTCAAAATACCAATTCATCAACGCGTCTCCATAAAAATAGACAACGATAGCTGCTAGCGCAATAGATGGTCCAAATGGTATAGGCGTTTTTCTTCCCTGCCCGCGGACCTTTAACACCACTATTCCAACAATCATTCCAATCACAGCTGATACAAATAGTGTCAGAAGTGTATGTATTGTGCCGAGTACAAGACCGAGTAAAAAGAATAATTTAATATCGCCACCGCCCATACCACCTTTTGATAAAGCAGCAATACTATATAGTATGCAAAATCCTACTACAGCACCAACTATACTATCCCACCACGGAGACAATGGCGATATCAAGCGTCCAATAATTAGTAATGGTAAAAAGAATAGGAGTATTTTATCAGGAATAAGCATATACGCAAAATCCGATACAACAATAATTACTAATAATGAAATCAATACTAGTGCTACGAAAAATTCTGCACTAAAGCCTAATTTCCAATAAGCCAAGGCAAATAATATGCCTGTTATAAGTTCCATCAGTGGATAAATCCCAGAAATTTTTTGACCACAGCTACGGCATTTCCCACCTAAAAACACATAAGACAACACAGGTATCAAATCAAGCACAGTCAACTTTCTCTTACAATGAATACAATGCGAAGGTGGACGGAGAATTGACCCTTTTATTGGTATTCGTAAGCCCACTACATTAAAAAATGAGCCAAGTACGAAGCCAAAAAGTAAAACGATAATTGTATAAGCCATTTCCATCTTTATGTCCTCCTATACCAATAGACACCCATACATTTCAAGTATGCGCGCCATTTAAATTATTGTAATCCTTCAAAATAGAACGTCGTTACCTGTTTTTCCTGTTCTCCTAGTATGCTAAAGTTAATTATATCAGATTTCATCACACGCTTTACGTCATATTTTTAGAATTTTTAAAAAATATATTTCTAGCAATGTAAGATTTGAAGATTTAATCACAATCATAATGAAAATAGCCTATTAGAAAATACTTCTAACAGGCTTTTTCAAACGATCTCTATTATTTTTTCAACAATCGCCCCGACAGTAGCAACCCAATTCCACCAACCGTCATAAACAGTATTGCTCTAATTAGTAAATCGAGGGCCGACAAATCGAAGAATATAAGTTTTACAAAAGCAATAATTAAAATGATAAAACCAGTTAGGCGTAATGCTCGTAAATGACGACCTGAGCTAAGCCATAGCGCAACGCTTGCTGTAAGGAATAATGTAATTGTTGAGAACACAATGCTTAGCTTCCAATCAAGTATCCCGTTGTATGCAAGCTGGAATATTAGCCCCTTAACAGCTATCATCGTAAGCACAACGCCTGCACTTACAATTGGGTCCAAAAGTTTTTCTAGTTGCACTTGATAGATTTGATAAATGCGCCCCTTCTTTAGTAAATCGACAATAATTGCTACGATAACCGCAATATACACAATTCTTGTCACTATATTTAACCACGCGACACCTTGCATATTGTATGGTATAGCTACAAGCATTAGTGTAAAGAGAAGGAAAAATACACTAAGAGCTGGCGTTAATGCACGCCCTTTATATTTTATTGGTACTAGAAGCGATCCGACAAATAATAAAGCGATTATTATACACATCAGATGCGGAATATTACTAACATCCGCAAAATACGTTACATCAATCTTTCCGATATAAGCTAAGAAATAACTAGTTGTTATTAAAGCTAAAATATCAATCACATACATATCCTTCATGATCTGTTCAAATACAGTCAGTGTCTCTTTTGGACGTCTCGCATATAAATAAATAATCAGGAGATAAATTCCAGGCATCACCAAACTCGCATGATTTATGCTGAAAAATGGTGCAGGATCATGAATACTAAAGTTTATGGCAAGTACAATCATAAATAAGAATGAGCCGACAACCTTCATGATACTTGCTCGTAAACGTAAACTCATCATAACACCTGCAAAGACGATGAACGGGATCAATATGTGATCCACTTTCCCTGGTAAATTCATAACTAGTAGCGTATTAAATAGTGTAATAAACGCGAGTGTTATGGCACTATCAAATGCCTCCTGCCATTTTTGCTTATAGCCATAACCCGCTAAAATTGCAAATAAACTGACTATTACGAGTAACAGTGCTTCACCATATTCAATTGGTGTAATAATAAAATTCATGAGTAATAAACTAAATAAACCAAGGCTAAATTGCATACCAACATGAATATATTTCCATGTAGACGCTACATTATATAAATGACACCAACTCGTGTTAAAAATAGATAGCACAACAAGCAAACCTATTGCAAAAACAACTTGATTGTCATTATTCATAAATGTTTCTATGCTGATCGCTAGTACAGAGAAAAAGGTTGCGATATAGAGTGCCAACTTCTGCTTGTGTTGATGAATGACAAATTGCAACATCGTAAACAGGACAATCACATAGATTAATATAATAACAGGACTAAAATCCATATATTCTAGTAAATAAGGTAGTAATAGTGAGGTAAATGCTACAAATACTGTTAGCACCTCATTTTTCTTTAAGAAACTAATAGCAATACCATAGCCGATATAAACCATCGCTATCACAAGCGCAAGTGTTAAACCTATTATTTCATATAATATCGCGCCCGACGCTGTCGTTAATATCCCAACAATAAATGCTCCGCCATATAACGAAATCGTAACAGCTGATGATCCTACTTTTTTGCGCTCTAAAACATAAGCTATTACGGCTAAGGCGAGCGATAATACATAGGCAAGGATGATTTTAACTTCGTTCGATAAATAGCCATAATCACTTACTAGCTTTAGACCCCAAAGCACTCCCATCACTAAAATAACCATAAATACCTTTGGTAGTGCCCACATAATACGTTCCTCTAACGTTCGCTGTGGCTGCACCTTTTTTTCTGGTGCTGACATTTGCTTTGGATTTGGCTCCGAATTTAGCTTTGGATTCGGTTTTGGCTTTAGGTTTGGCGCAGGCTTTAGCGTAGATTGCTCAATCATGGATTTTTCGGCACTCAGTGTACTTGTTTTTGCAACTGATTGTTGACACTTTACGTCCTCTAACTCTTTCCGTAAATCCATCATTTCTTGCTCGAGTTTGGCAATCCTCTGCTCCATTTCAAGCGACATTCAATCATCCACCCCACTTAATCATTTTCCAACATTATAACATATTTACCATTGTTGTAAAATTACACTTTTGTTTCATTTTTACTTTTTATCTAGGTCTACGATACATTAAAGCACGCTCACTATCACTGGTTCCCCTTGTAGTTGGATCTACGACAACTCCCATTAAAACAAGAATCGATAAAACAGTATTAATAATGTACGTTAGCTGCGCACTCATTGCACTCGTTAAATCATAGCCAAAAATAGCTGCTACTTGCTGTGCGAGTAATAATATCAATGAAAATAGCGACAGTAAAAATGGTTTATGCAGAAGACGGATTCTCCAGTTAATTCTCATAAACGCTCACCTCCCCCCTTCTTAACCACATTATATGCTCCGTGGTTACATGACACATATGCAAAAATGGAGCATCCAACATCGAATTTACAGAAATTTTCCTTCATCCCGCTGTCTTCACAATTAGGAGGGAATTCTGCTCGATACTCACTTTTTAGGGCAAAAAAAAACACCCCGAAGGATGTTAATTAATTTTATTACGGTTGAGTTGTTTTTCAATACCAGCCCGATCAATTTGAATCCAATATTCTGCTATCTTTTCATCTTCAATTCTATAAACTGCGCTTGCTATTTCAATAACAGGAAGACTTGTTGGCTGATATCCATCAACTTCTCCAACATGTGTACCAACTTGTTTCCATCGTACATATACTTTATTTTCTTGTACCATGAACTCTTGGATTTCTAATGAAAAATCGCCATATGCTTCTACCATTTCTTTTACATGGTCAGCATAATCTTGGGGAGTTCTTAAAACCGTTAACTCCTCTTCAGAAATAACTTGGTGTGCCAATACTTGGTCTGCCATTAACTCTGTTGCGTAATCAGGATTATTCCCTGAACGTACTTCTTCAAAAAATTTCTTCACAATTTGTTCTGGTGTCATTTGAACCCTCCGCTATAATTTACTATATATTCTGACGAGAATCACTTCATCTCCCCATGCTTAATAATAATTCGAGAGACAAGAAATTGAAACAATATTCTACAAATTCCACTCTCCACTTCAAATAAGTAATCCATGCATTTACCATATTTATTCTGTGGTTACTTCGTGGAACTTATAATGACCTTGACCAGCTTCCACACAACACCCTCTGCAGTTGTACTGATTGATAACTTTCTTGAAATTTTGCTATAGGTTCCATTTTTATATGTTTTATCAGGTATGTTGATTAAACATTTTTATCCATTCAAATATATTCGAGAACACTAATTTCACTGCGCGCTACAATCAGTTAAAAATTGTCATACATTAGTAAAATATCAACAATAAATAACCTTTCATCGATCAATATATATTTTCCTAATCAACACACCTGATGTTTTATCATAGATGCTACGTTCATATAAATAGTTAGGATGCATCTTGCTTAGCGCTGATGCCTTCAAATTTGCATATAGTGGGTGATCGAAATGGTGTATGAGTGGAATGTTTTAAGGGCAATTGCCTGCTTATCTATTGTATTATTACATGCTACAACTAATACAGAAATTATTAACGGATACATCGAAAATCCGTACTATCAATTTTTCAGATTATTATTATGTTTCGCGACGCCAACATTTATTCTATTATCTATTATTATTTTAGCAAAGCGCTATCCAGTCGAACTACCTCCTAACTTTTTATGGCGACGTTTTCAATTTGTTTATATTCCATTTGTTGCAGCTAGTATTTTGTATGCAGTATATGCAACGCTTCATTATGATGAAAGCTTTTGGAATGCACTGTATCGCCATATTGTCTTAGGAAATTTCTCGGGTTGGTTTGTCATGACAATCTTTCAATTATACATTCTGTTCTTTATCATAAAAAAATATCAGCTATCAAGCATATGGCTAACACCAATTATGTTGGCACTTGGTATTTTATATATGACGCTCGCAAAGCTGAATGGTGAATTCTTTATAGTAAACGACAATCTTGTTCGTTTACTATTTATTGGTTGGCTTCCTTATTTCGCAATTGCTTATTTAATTGGTACGCATTATCGATGGGTTGCTTCAAATATTAGTAAGTACAAATTTCATACGCTAGTTTTCGTTGTTCTTTCAGCATCTATACTGGCGATCAACTATTATTTGGGAGCCACTGAAATCACATCTAGACGATTAGATATGATGTTGCTTATTATTTCAATAACTTTATGCATTTTAGCATTTGGTCAAATTGCGCCGAAGCTAAAAATCATTAATTTAGTAAGTCAATATTCATTTGGTATATTTTTGATTCATTGGCTTGTTCAAGAATTTTTAGTCCCGTATACAGCACAAATACCTACTACCTCTCTTCAAGTCATCTCGCTATTTCTATCGAGCGTAATTGTCTGTATGTTGATTATCAAAATCATTTCATTTTTACCTTATAGTGCTTATCTAATTGGCAAGGCACACATTAAAAAGCCATCTCAGTAATGAGATGGCTCTATGCTTTTACGCTTGTCAAATTTCCGTGCAACATAAACTAGCCCGTAAACAAGTGGCGTTGCTACAATCGACGCTAAAAATTTAAAAAGATACTGTGTTATAAACAATGTCAATAATACTTTAAATGGCATTACACCATAAAAGGCTATCGTAATAAATAGTGCCGTATCGATGAGCTGACTTACCATCGTAGACGCATTGTTTCGAAGCCAAAGCTTACCGTTGCCATGCTTTTCCTTAAATTTACTAAATATCATGACATCCAAATTTACACTAACCGTATACGCGACAAGGCTTGCAATAATGACACGCATACTACCACCAAGAATTATCTCAAATTCCTTTTGATGAGCAAAGGCTTGTGCCGGTGGTAGCTCAATGGCAATAGCAATAAAGCATGCCGCAAACACTTGTGCCATAAGCCCCGTTCTTACCGTGCGACTGCCCGCTTCCCTACCGTACACCTCGCAAATTACATCTATAAAAGGATACGTGAAAATAATAAGTATTGCTGCCGCCGGAAGTATCATCCATTCGCCTATACTAAACACTTTAACAGCTAAAACATTTGCCAAAATTAAAAAGCCAACAAACAACCCATTTAAATAATACAGCATTAACGATTATCCACCTTTTCAGGATACAAATCGTGGTTCATCAAACGATGTTCCGCCATTTTTTCATATTTTGTACCTGGGCGACCATAGTTGCACCAAGGATCAATAGACAAGCCACCGCGCGGTGTAAACTTGCCCCATACCTCAATATAACGTGGCTCGATCAGCTTAACTAGATCATTCATGATGATATTGACACAGTCCTCATGAAAGTCTCCGTGATTACGGAAGCTAAATAAATAAAGCTTTAGTGACTTACTCTCTACTAGCTTTTTATCTGGAATAAAAGAAATATACATTGTTGCAAAGTCAGGCTGCCCTGTCATTGGACAAAGACTTGTAAATTCTGGACAATTAAATTTTACAAAAAAATCGTTTTCCGTATGCAAATTATCGACTGCCTCAAGTACTTCCGGTGAGTACTCAAATAAATACTTTGTGTTTTGGTTACCAAGTAGTGTTAAATCCTGTAATCCTTGTTCATCTGTTCTTCCTGCCATAAAAATGCCTCCTCAAGTTGTGAGAAGTCCATTATGCGTGAAACCTAATAAAAAAAAATCGCCATATCCGCATTTTTGGGACATGGCGTAAATGACGTCATCCATAGTTTTTTATAGAGGGTATGCGCTATGAACCTCTTTTATATTCGCTAGTTATCTTAACTTAATGAATGCAATCCGTCAACTAATTTTTTTCATATCTTGTGCATTGACAAAAATACCCTGACGTTATATGGTTAGTTACATAAGTAATTAACCAATCAAGGGGGTGGATTGTGATTCATTCTTTAAACAACGAAAAGCCCATTTTCCACCAAATACGCGAACGAATAGAGGATGGAATTTTAGATGGCCACCTACAACCCGAAGATCGAATTCCATCCACAAACGAATTTGCAAAGGAATATCAAATTAATCCTGCAACTGCTGGAAAGGGCGTGAACGAATTAGTGGATAAAGGCGTAATTTATAAAAAACGCGGTGTTGGCATGTTTGTTAGTTCTGATGCTCGCGAGATATTAATTACAGAGCGTAAGGAAAATTTCTTTAAGCAACATATAAAGCCATTAAAGAAAGAAGCAATTAGATTAGGTATTTCAGTTGAAGAATTACAAAATATGTTACAAGGGAGTTAACGTATGAAAATTGAAGCGAAAAATGTTAGTAAGTCATATAGACATAGAGAAGCTTTGAGAAATGTCACTTTTACAATTGAAGGACCTAAAATCATTGGATTTTTAGGTCATAATGGCGCTGGCAAAACAACATTCTTAAATTTATTATCAGGACTTATTGCGTCAACTAACGGTAATATCTCTGTCAATGGAGAAAATGTTTTCAATGCACCTGCAACTTTATGTGACATTTGTTTTGTTGCAGAGAGTGGAAACTTTCAAGAAGAAATGACAATTGCACAAACGTTAAAGGCTAATAGCTTTTTTTATCCGAAATGGGATGAGGATCTAGCAATGGAGCTTTTAGAAGTTTTTGCCCTAAATCCAAAAGATAAAGTTCGTAGTTTATCAAAAGGGATGGTATCTGCGTTAGGCATTATCACAGGCTTTGCGAGTAATGCAGCGATTACGATTTTTGATGAGCCTTACATCGGACTTGATGTTGCTGCTCGAAATACATTTTATGATTTATTGATTGAACAACAAACAGACAATCCAAGACTTTTTATTTTGTCTACACATTTAATTGATGAGGCAAGTGAGCTTTTTGAGGAAATACTTATTTTACACGAAGGACAATTACTACTTCAGAAAACAGCAGAGGAATGGCACGAGCATATTGTTGCAGTAAAAGGGAGTGCTTCTGATGTTGAGCAGGCAATAAACGGGTTAGAGAGTATATACAAGCATATGTTTATGCAGGAATTAACTGCAATTGTCTACGCTAATGGGCAATCCATCGAAGGACAGAACATTATCCTTGAGCGTGTTTCATTACAGGATATGTTGGTGTATTTAAGTAAACAGCAGAAAGCGAGGACAATTAAATGAATACAGTAAAGGGTAGCTTTTACGTATTATTTCAAAGCTATAAAAAACAGATTATGACTTTTTGGTGCATTTTATTTTCAATCGTTCTATTTTCGCTATTCTTAGATAATTTCTTTGGGGAAAAAACTTTCATTGCCATCTCTGTTTCTATACCTGTTTATATCTTTTACGGTATAATGGCGGCAAAGCTACTAAATAAAACTTTGCCCTATTTTTTAAAACTTGGTTTAAGTCGCTTACAATATATGTTCAATGTAGGACTCTTTTTCATCTCGTGGAGCTTAATAGGTGCCTTCATTATTGCTTGTACACAAAAAATAATTCCTTACGGTTCTAACCTTTTCATTATCCACCCTATTTTACTAATTGATAATTCCCCATCATTTTTACAAACGATGGCATTGGATACTGTTTTACTGCTCTTCTTCCTTACATCTGGTCTTTTATTGAATGTTGTCTTTTATCGCTTAGGAATTCTTGGCGGTTACAGTTTTATAGGGTTACTCTGCTTAATTCCAATTCTTACAATCATTTTCAAGTGGTATTCTTCTTTGTTTGACCTACTATCAAATTTATCTACCTTTACTCTATTAAGTAGTTTATTAATTTTTAGTGCATTCCTCTACTCTATCATAACAATGGCGATCCGAAATGTTTCTGTCAATCCAGCATAATTCTAGTGGCTATTCCAAAAAAATGATGCCAAGCCCCATTTAAAGGTCTTGGCATTTTCAGCCGAATTAACCACGTTTATCATCTTAATTTGTATAGTCAATGGAATTGGCGATATCGACTAACACTTCAGGTGTCACCTTTTCTGAAACCCTTTTATCAATCCACAGCATATATTGCCAATCTTCTCTTTCAAAAGCGAGTACATTGAAACCTGATATTTCCATATAAATTGAAGTCGTTCCGTTTTTCAATTCGAATGTCTTTACTATATATTCCTTTTTAGACGGTAACTTAAAATGATTAGGTCGAACAGTTATTTTATAATGATGCTCTGGAAGTCGATTATTAATAAATGTAACTTCAAAAAAATCATTCCTCTCACCATCAAGATTACTAAATCGACCAAAATGATGTGTAAAACTAATAGGAGGTATTCGAAGTGGTAGCTTTAGTTCTTGATGAAAGTGCCGCTCAAAATCGGAGGCAGCTGCTTCAACCGTTTTATAGCCTATTTCAGGATAAATTTCTTCATAAGGACTGAACGAATCATTTAGATAGGCATTATTTGGTTGAGAAAATAACAAATAAAAGGAACTTAAGCAGAGAGAAAAAATTCTGTCCATTTTATCACCTCAGTATCACTTTAGGTGTAGTTTTTCCCAACTCAATGAATTTATGCGGCAAGTTGTATTATGTTCACAGTTATTTATTCTTTTTTATCATGACTAGATCCAACTTGTTTTAAAGCGTGGTAAAATAGATATTTTTTCACACCGGAAGTCTATATGCAAAGAATTACCTCTAGTACGCGGATATTCTCCTCTGACGCGAAGTATTCTCTCTGTCACGCGGATTTAAATAAAGAAAAAGCAATTATTCGCACTCATTAAATGCGAACAATTGCTTTTTAGATTAGAAAAGTAAATGTGCAACTAATGCTGCGATTGGTAGTGAAATAATCGTACGTAATAAGAAAATAACAACTAAATCAAAAAACTTCAGCGGGATTTTCGTACCTAAAATTAGTCCACCGACTTCTGACATATAGATAAGCTGTGTAACAGAAACGACAGCAATGACAAATCGTGTAGTTTCAGCTTCGATGCCTTCTCCTAAAATCGAAGGTAAGAACATATCAGCAAAGCCGACAACCATTGTTTGTGCCGCCTCAGCTGCTTCAGGTAAACCAAGCACTGTTAAAATCGGTTCAAACGGCTTCCCTAAAACGGTAAAAATACTAGTGAATTCAGCAAGCATTAAAGCAATGGTACCAAATGCCATAACAACGGGCGCTACACCAATCCATAAATCCAAAACATTTCTAGACCCATCTTTAATAAATTGAAGAGGATCACGATTTGCATGTGCGACTGCTAAAGCATTTTCTAATCCATGTGACATCGAATTATAACCTTTCGGTAATTCCTCACGTGATAAATCTACTGGAGTACCATCAATATAAGTATCTTCCTTGTTAGCAAGTGGATAAATTCGCGGCATAATGATCGCTAACACAAGACCGCAAAGTACAACAGTTATATAATATGGAATAAAATAGCGTGACAAGTGCACTGTATCCAATACGACGATACAGAACGTGATGGATACTACAGAGAAGCTTGTTGCAATAATGGCAGCCTCTTTTTTCGTGTAGTTCCCCATTTCATATTGCTTACTCGTCATCAGAACACCAATTGTTCCATCACCAACCCACGATGTAAGTGCGTCAACTGATGAACGACCAGGACTTTTAAAGAGAGGACGCATAATTTTTACCATCATTGTTCCGAAAAATTCAAGTAAGCCGAAGTTTGTTAAAAATGGTAATAGTAGACCCGCAAATAAGAAAATCGTAAATAAAAACGTTACCAAACCACCATCAGGGTTCATTAATAACCCACCAGTATTTTCATTATTAATCGCTGATGGTCCAAAATCAAACACAACCATTGAAGCAAATATTAAACCGATCATTCGTATTATTGTCCAAAACCAATTGACATAAAATAATGTATCTAAAATACTAGGCTTCTTTGTATTGTCGCGAGGAATGAATTTGGCAATAAGTGAACCAATTGCCGAAATCGCAAACAGAATGATAGTAAAATAACTAATAACAGGCGCAACAACACCCGCTAATATATTTGCTAAAATAGCAATCGGAACTTTCCATCCCTCATCTGTTAAGACTGGTGTCATGAATAATAGGACACCAATAAGAGAGGGGATTATGAAGTAAAAGTAGGAAGAAGTAGGATATTTTTTCATAATTAAAAGCCTCATTTCTCTAGTTTTATCAAAGTTGTATACATCAGGCTTGTTAGTTATATACTGTTCAACCGCCAAGAAGTATATCTGTATAAAGCGAAACTTTAAACAGTGGAAATTTCTTTATCCTCGCTGATTATTATTCGCCAATTGGGCATTTACGAGCGGTTAATGAGGGATAAAATAAAAAAAGCATTCCTCTAAAAAGTAATAAAGGAACGCCTAAACACTACTTTTTTATAATTAACATCTGCAATGCAAAATTTTAACAATCCCAACATTATCCATAATTTACATTTATGAGCTACAAAAATATCGTAAACCCAACAACACATCCGGTTAATTCTACAACAAAATGAATTTTTATTCAATGTAAAATATTAGTTATTGTTATAATTCTCATCTGATATCATCCAGCACTTCTTCTTAGTTTCATTACCTTTCAACAAAGCTCAATTTTACAATAGCTAAAATGTTGCCTAAATTATATGTGTAACATTTAATGTATCCAACCTTGTTCAAAGTACGGATCTGCCTTACATACTGGCACTTTCAAACTATAATAAAGCACAGCTATCATAAAAAAATTCTTGAAATGGTCATAAATACTTTAAATTTCCACATGCATTTCATCACTTCGGTCTTCGATGGTAGTTTACATTATTAACATTTGATGAAATTTTTCAATAATCATACCTATTTTGATTGCCTAAGAGATTTAACCAGCTCTTAATAGGCATACAAATAGACCACATTGTCTTTCATCTCATATCTTAAGTATGAACCACAACTTATCAAAACAGGAGGTTATAACATGTTTAAACGTATGCATCACCATGCAAAAGGTCCACATTGTTGTCCACCACAAGCATGCCCAACTCAATTTGATCCACCACATTTTTTACCGCCAGAAGAATACGTTCGCACCAATTACATCCATACGGTCGTGCCACATGTACAACCAGCACATATTACAACAGTAAACAAACATATGATTGATCATCAATATTACTTCCCTTTCACAGAATGTGTAGTGAATGAATGTTGCGAAAATCATACACTTTGCGATATGCGACCTGATCCTTGCCATATGCACCATCATCATCGCATGCCACACCACCATCATCATCACCATCAAAAATATATGGGCTATTAATGGAATATGCGATGAGGTTATAATATGCCTCATCGCTTCTTTATTTTGATTGAAAATGTCTAGCACCTATCAGTTCTTGTTATAGTATTTACTATCAAATTATTAATTCCAAAAGAAAAACCGAGTACCTTGACTAGGTACTCGGCTAATATATTAGTACATTTTTAAATATTGGTCGCGTTCCCATTGATGTACTGTTGTACGGTACATATCGAACTCGATTTCTTTTGCTTCTTTAAAGTTTGCATAAATATGCTCCCCTAATGCTTCTTGCGCTACTTTGTCTTTAGCCAGTAATGCTAAAGCGTCGTCAAGTGCTGGTGGTAAGTTTTCAATACCGTTCGCTTTACGCTCTTCTTCAGTCATTACATAGATGTTACGATTAATCGCAGCTGGTGGTGTTAATTGTTGACGAATACCTTCAAGACCAGCTTCTAAAATAACAGCCATTGCTAAATATGGATTTGCAGATGGATCCACAGAACGTACTTCTACACGAGTTGAAAGACCACGTGCTGATGGAATACGGATAAGTGGTGAACGGTTTTGAGCTGACCATGCTACATAACATGGTGCTTCGTAACCAGGTACAAGACGTTTATAAGAGTTAACTGTTGGGTTTGTTACAGCTGTGAAACCTTGAACGTGAGCAAGGACACCCGCCATGAATTGCATTGCTGTTTCAGAAAGACCTAGTTCAGTCGATTCATCGTAGAATGAATTCTCTTTACCTTTAAATAATGAAACATTGAAGTGCATACCAGAGCCAGCTTCACCGAATAATGGTTTCGGCATGAATGTAGCATGTAAGCCATGTTTACGTGCAATTGTTTTTACAACTAATTTGAACGTTTGGATGTTATCACAAGCTGTGATTGCATCTGCATATTTAAAGTCGATTTCATGTTGTCCAGGAGCTACCTCATGGTGTGATGCTTCGATTTCAAAGCCCATTTCTTCTAGCTCTAATACGATATCACGACGGCAGTTTTCGCCAAGATCTGTAGGTGCTAAGTCGAAGTAACCACCATGGTCGTTTACTTCTAATGTTGGTTCACCTTTTGCATCTAATTTGAATAAGAAGAATTCTGGCTCAGGCCCTAAATTGAAGCTTGAGAAGCCCAACTCTTCCATTTTTTTAAGGATACGTTTTAAGTTGTTACGTGGGTCACCAGCAAACGGCTCGCCTTTAGCAGTGTATACATCACAGATGAAACGTGCTACTTTCCCTTTTTCAGAAGTCCAAGGGAACACTACGAAAGAATCTAAATCAGGATGTAAATACATGTCCGATTCTTCGATACGAACGAAGCCTTCAATGGATGAGCCATCAAACATCATTTTATTTTCTAGCGCTTTGTCTAATTGGCTTACAGGAATCTCAACGTTTTTAATTGTGCCAAGAATATCCGTAAATTGTAATCGAATAAAGTTTACGTTTTTTTCCTCGATAAGGCGTTTAATGTCCTCTTTTGTGTATTTACCCACAGTTTTCCACACTCCTATAAATTGTCTAACTTTTATTATTACCCTACCCTATTAAAACAATCTAAACTGTTCACCAGAAGCGTACGTTTACTTTAATTAATAGAATCGAGATAAATCCCCTTGTCTGATGGAAGATTTTTGCATACGCTGTGCTTGACGCATTTCTTCACGCATAATGCGACGTAATTCTGAATCACTTAAATTTGGTTCTTCTGTTGCAACAGCGTCATTCTTTTTAGCGAATAGTTTTTTAATCTTCGCCATATTCATACCCTGTTCTAAGTAATCTTTAATTTCAAGCAATATGTCGACGTCATTTAATGAAAACATTCGACGGTTGCCTTCTGTTCGGTGCGGCTCAATTAAATGGTGTTCTTCATAATAACGAATTTGACGTGCCGAAAGCTCAGTCAATTGCATCACAATATTCATGGATAATAACGGCATAGTTCGTCTAATTTCACGACTCATTTAAGTCCCTCCAATACCCGCTAATCATATAACGAAAATTTTACACTGTCAACTAGTCATGTAAGGTTTCCTGACATGGATTAAAATATTTTTTTCGAATTGATGAAAAATTGTAAAAAACTATTCAAAACGAAAGTATTGAATAGTTTTTCCATCTCCTATTTTTGGATTTTTTGTACTGCACTACAAATAGCAAATTTCACATGCTCGTACGTTAAACCACCTTGAATAAATGCTGTAAATGGCGGGCGAATAGGACCGTCTGCTGTAAGCTCAATACTGGAACCTTGAATAAATGTTCCTGCTGCCATTATGACATCATCCTCATAGCCAGGCATATAGGCTGGCTCTGGTGCATAATGCGCATTAATCGGTGAATTCGCTTGAATTTCACGACAAAACGCAATCATTTGCTCCGCTGTTTGGAATGAAACAGATTGAATCAAATCCGTACGATCAGCAGCATAGCTTGGCGATGTATCCATGCCGATTTCTTCCAGCATCGCAGCTGTGAAAATCGCACCTTTTAATGCTTGCGAAACAACATGTGGTGCTAAGAAAAAGCCTTGATAGAAATCACCAAGTGTATTTAATGTTGCACCAGCTTCAGCTCCAATACCTGGTGATGTCATACGATAAGCACATTTTTCTACTAAATCTGCACGACCAGCAATATAGCCTCCTATTTTCGCCAGGCCTCCACCAGGATTTTTAATCAACGAGCCTGCCATTAAATCAGCCCCAACCTCCGTTGGTTCCTGTGCCTCCACAAATTCACCGTAGCAATTATCAACGAAAATAACAGCATTGGGTGCTAATTCACGGATTTTTGCACACATTTCCGCAATCTGTGAAACGGTAAAGGATGGTCGTGTTGCATAACCCTTCGAACGTTGGATAGCAATCATTTTTGTGTTTGGCGTAATGGCAGCTGCAACACCTTCCCAATCGATCTCTTGATTATTGATTAAATCCACATGGCTATAACCGATTTTATAATCTTTTAACGAGCCAGTATCCTTGTCTCCACCATCGACTATTGATTGCAATGTATCATACGGCTGACCCGAAATATAAAGTAATTCATCACCAGGACGTAGCACTCCGAATAAGCTAAGTGTGATTGCATGTGTACCAGAAATAATTTGCGGACGTACGATGGCAGCCTCCGCTCCAAAGACCTCTGCATAAACACGCTCTAGATTGTCACGCCCCTCATCATCATAGCCATAGCCATTAGACGGATGCAGATGATAATCACTTACTTGATGCTTTCGAAACGCAGCAAGCACTTTTTGTTGATTGAAGAACGCCATGTCTTCTACTTTTGCATGAAAAGGACGCACCTTGTCTTCTATTTTAGCTGCTAATGCTAGTGTTTCTTCCATTAAATTTGTTGTAAAAGTCATTATATTCTTCTCCATTTCACATTTGTTCAAATCCTATCTTAACAATTTGTGTGCTTGCCTGCAAAACTTGCTATTGTTTCTAATTGCATTATGCGCTAATCTAAATTGCGGACTTCATCTATTATGTCCTACTAAAATAGGATATTTAATATCTGATAATTCCAAAGTATAAGTTGATACTTTTCTTAGCAAAAACTTCTACGCTACAAAAAGGGTTTGCAACTAATCGAAAAGATTTATTCATATAGGGAGTGAAAGGTTTGGCTTGGGAGGTTTTTAGTATTATTGGAACAATTGCCTTCGCTATTTCCGGGGCAATCATTGCAATGGAGGAAGAATACGATTTATTCGGTGTATATATACTCGGGATTGTAACCGCTTTTGGCGGAGGAGCTATACGAAATTTGCTCATAGGTTTGCCTGTAACAACACTGTGGGGACAGGATATGATGTTCCAAATTGCCATTGCAGCCATTACAATTTTTTTCTTATTTCCACATCGACTCATCCAACATTGGCATCGCTGGGGCAATTTCACTGATGCTATTGGTTTATCGGCATTTGCAATTCAGGGTGCTCTCTATGCTGTGAAGCTCGACATGCCCATTAGTGCGGTTATTGTAGCTGCTGTCTTGACAGGGTCAGGCGGTGGAATTGTTCGAGATTTATTAGCTAGACGACAACCATTAATTCTCCGTGATGAAGTCTATGGTGTGTGGGCAGCACTAGCTGGACTTATCATCGGGCTTGAATTAATTTCAGGGGATATCTATTTATATGTATTATTTGGTGTAATTACAGCACTAAGAGTTCTTTCATATATGAAGAAATGGCGTTTACCGTTGCGGAAGTTACAGCGGGCATAGCTAAGTTTCCTTACATCACCGTATAACAACAAGAGGCTGGGACAGAACTCGATTATTTTGAAAAATAACGAAAGCAGATAATAACTTTTCCGCTTCAATGAGTAGAGTGTTCCTTCCTAAATCAAAAAAATGTTAGACCAATTGCAATCGGTCTAACATTTTTTCTTTTTGTCCCAGCCTCTTATTTTTTATCAATAGCAGATTTTAAATCCTTTAACTATAACTTTTGTTTATGTGTAGCAGCGCCTAGAAACAATATATCCTAATAGAAATAGTATGTTACCCTAAGTAAACTTTGTACTTGCTGAGTAACTACTTTCATAAGAACTTGTTTTTAGAATCTCACAATATTTAATTACTTTTCTAACAGCAGCATAGCTTCCTCTAATGTTGTCATGTTTTTCATCATGGAACATGCTGCGTCCAAAATAGGAAAGGCTAAAGCTGCGCCAGAACCTTCGCCCAATCGCATATTCATATGTAGCATCGGTTCAACTCCGAGCAATTCCGCAGCAATTTTAGCACCTGGTTCTTCAGAAGCATGAGAAGGAATGATATAGTCTGTTACTTTTGGTTCGAGTTCGTATGCAATAAGTGCAGCAATGGTAGAAATAAAGCCATCAATCACAACAGGCTTGCGATTTGCAGCTGCAGCGAGTACAACTCCAGCCATAGCACCTATTTCTAAACCACCAACTTTTGCAAGAATGTCAATAGCATCATCACGATTTGGTTTATTTAATGTAATAGCATTGTGAATGACCTCTACTTTATGTGCTATCCCCCCTGGCCCAACTCCTGCACCGAAGCCCGTCACTTCATTTGGATGACAATCACGAAGAACCGATAATATTGCAGCACTCGGCGTTGTATTACCAATACCCATTTCACCTGTCCCGAGTACATTTATCCCTTTGTTTATTTCTTCCGTAGCTACTTCAATTCCTACTTCAATAGAATGAATGGCTTCTTCCCTTGACATAGCAGGACCTTTTGCCATATTGTCCGTTCCATATTTAATTTTTTTTAGGATAACACCAGCATCATGCGGAATATCTTCTTTTACGCCAACATCTACTGTGACAATTTTTGCATCTGTGATTTTTGCGATAGCACAAACACCGGTCCCTCCTCTGGGAAAATTTAATGTTTGAAAGACCGTTACATTTTGTGGATTTGATGTCACCCCTTCATCACAAACACCATGATCTGCGGCACAGACAATAATGGCTTTGTGATCAATCGCAGGAAATAGTTCTCCTGTAATTCCTGATAGTTGCACAGCAAGAGTCTCAAGTTTACCTAAGCTACTAGGAGGCTTGCAAAGTGCATCTATGCGTTCCCTTGCTTCCTCCATCATTTTGTGGTCAGCACTTTGAATGTTTTGAATCGTTTGTTGTAATAATTGCATGAAAATTTCCCCTTTCTTTTTTGCCCTTGTTACTCGAAGAATGATTTAGAGAAAAAATAAAAAGCCTGTAGTTTATTTCATCACAAATAAACTACAGACTTTTCCATCGTCTATATAATACGAAGCAGTTAGGCAGGTCTCCTGGCTCAATTTCAACATTTCATAGAACCTTCCCAGACTATGCTAGTGGCATTCTCTATGAAACTCTCTTTTACAGTGGTGGGACCGCTAAAGCATTTCACTTTATTCCCTATTCTCCCGCAATGGGCACCTAATGCATTTATGCAATTATTTCAAATTTACGATAAAGTGTTTTTTGTGTCAATATATTTGATTAAATGAAAAATTGTTCCAAGGATTCCTTTGCTGGCATTCGCTCCAAAAGAGTGAATGCCAGCAAAGGAATCTTTTAACACTTCGAATAACCAAATAAATCTAACGTACGCGAATTCAGGTTCCTGAGGGCTGGCAATTTGAGCCCATGCTGAATCTTCTCTAATAGCAAATTGATTCATAACGCGCCTACTCAACCATAATCCATTTTTTCTAGGTAAATTCCTAATCGTTCACAAGTAACGGATGCAATTAAGTTTCTTCTTTCCTATAAAATAGTAGGGAAAGTATTTTTTTGATGTATGTCTATTGAATAAAAATATGCTGATGACTAACATGAAAAATAACTACATTTCAAACTTAGCCTTCATTTTGCATTTTCCTAATCTCAACAATATTCTTCCAGATCGCCCTATCAACTTTGGCAAAACTACGTATGCTTGGCGTTGTATTTACTTCAAATAATATAGGTTTTCCTTCAAGATTTATTCCAAAATCAATGCCATATTCTCTACAAGGAAAGTGGGATGCTATTACTTCAGCTGCTAAAATTGAATCCTCTTTTAGAGAATCTATTGTTTGATCTTTCTTTGTATTATCCATCATCAAATAACCTGATAATAATTCCTCAATCGATATTGCTTTAGAACCCCGATTTGAATTGACAATCCCATGATCCTCAGTTGCCACCCTTCCGTAAATCCCACCAATTACCCATTTTCCCTTTAGATTTTGAACATGAACACGAATAGATATTGAATTCCCATCAGGGGTTAGACTTTTGACCCCCTCTTGTATAATATAAATTCCGCTTAATCTACCGTGTTTCTCATATGGATGTAGAACTTGGTGGAAATCCTCAATTGCTGCTACACATTTACTTATTTCTTCACCTTGCATGGTAAATCCGTTAAAACAATAGTGTCCATCTTTTCTTTTGTAGACTTTATACATTGCTCTTCCTTGTCCAGTGGTATTATGTTTCACATAAATATACTCATACTTATTTAATAAATAGATTAGGTTTTCTAGACTGTACAGTGTTGATTCTGGCATGCAGTTAGTTGTTAAAGGATTTTGTTTTAAAAGTAAGCATTGTTCCCATTTACCAAGTCCGTTTTTCAATAAACTCACCTCATTTAGTTAGATATTTTTATTTCTTTTGTATTGATAGTGTAGTCCTCTCCACTTATGGAGGTTACTGTATTGTATGTAAATAGATTTATCTTGCATAGGTGGGTGAGACTTGGTAACGCGATATCTCATATTTTTCTTTTTGAGTCCCATAATTAAATTTACTACACTAGAAAAGTAGCATTATGATTGTTCTCAATACATCCATTTTTTGATTTCAACATCATTAGTTTCTAATATACCTGCCCTGCTAATATTTACTTTTAGTCATATGATAATGTCGAGTTAGAAGATGGAAGATATCAGAAAAACAACGAAATTTTTTAATAAAAAAATATATTCAGACACACTTGAATTTTTAATGGATACCCATAACGGTCTTTCCGCAAAAGTTGTAGAGGAAGTTGGTTTAAATGGGATTTGGGCGAGTGGTCTATCGATATAAGGATCATTAGGTGTAAGAGATAATAACGAAGCATCATGGACGTAGGTATTAGATATGCCGGTTTAAACTTTGCCAGTTTATAACCTAAAGATTCGTGAGCAAAAAAAGGATAATCTCTACAATAATTTCGAAAAAAATTTTAGCCTCATCATGAACTCACTAAAAAAAATAAGAACAAGAAAAAAGAAAGAGCAAATTAATAGGCTCTTTCTCTTTAATGTATGTCATTATTTAAATTCTAACTCTCCATCATATGCAAGCATGCCACCTTCAAGGTTTGTCACGTTAAATCCTTGAGCTTCTAAGTATGAGCAAGCATTTGCTGAACGAGCGCCAGCCTTACAAACGATAATGTATGGCTTAGAAGCATCTAATTCGTTTATGCGATCAGGGATTGTCCCAAGAGCAATATGCTGAGCACCTGGAATCATGCCTTGTGCTACCTCATCATCTTCACGAACATCGATAATGAATAAATCTTCGTTCGCATCTAATAGTTCTAATATTTCTGTTGTCTCCATAGTTTTCATCTGTGTAGTCCTCCAATATATCGATTTCCTTTTACATTATAGCCTGAAGGCAAAAAAACAGCTAGTGTCATGAACACTAACTGTTTTACTCTAATGTTTCTATTCTTCTGTCTCTAAAAAATCGACTTGCTTTGCTGGAACAAATGTAGAAATAGCGTGTTTGTAAATAAGATGCTGTTTACTTTCAACATCTACTAATAACACTGTAAAATTATCATAGGATTTCACAGTCCCTTTTAACTGGAATCCGTTTAACAGAAACACAGTAACAAAAACACTATTTTTACGTAGATGGTTCAAGAATGTATCTTGCAAGTTAATTGATTTCATCAAATATGCCTCCCCTTGCTCTCTTCCTACCTCTTCATTCCTATATTAGCACGTTCTACCAATTTATCAATTAGTAATTTTTAGAAATTTATCAAAAGTATAAAAACAATATCTACGATAAGGCGAGATCAATCAACTAAAGTTGTTCTTCATTTTTAAGAAAGTAAACATCCATTTTATTGCGGAAATATGTTAGTTGTCTTTTCGCATAGCGGCGAGAATTTTGTTTCAAACTATCAATGGCTTCTTCTAAAGAACATTTTCCATCTAGGTAATCATATAATTCCTTGTAGCCGATCGCTTGGATTGACTGCACATCTCGAATATTTTGATGCCATAAACCCTTTACTTCTTCCAAAAGCCCCTTTTCCATCATTATATCAACGCGAAGGTTAATACGATCATAGAGCTCTTCACGTGACATATTTTGCCCAAGCCCTATAATCACATGATTATAAAGTGGAACTTCTCCACGATTATGTGCTTCTGCTGCCTTTGAAACGCCACTTAGTTCAATCATTTCTAACGCACGTATGACACGGCGAGTATTATTTGGATGAATGGTCTCTGCTGTTTGTGGATCAAGGTTTTTAAGTTTAGCATGCATAGCCTCTGGACCTAATTTCTCCAGTTCTTCATAATAGGCTTTTCTTGCTACTTCATCTACCTGCTCCTCAGTAAATTGAAAATCATAGAGCACTGCCTGTACATATAAGCCTGAGCCCCCTACAATAATCGGTAGCTTGCCGCGTGCTTGAATTTCCGCAATTTTAGCACGCACTAATTTTTGATAGTCAGCTACTGAGAAAGGTTCCGTTGGCTCTTTGAAGCTAATTAAATGATGTGGCACACCTTCCATCTCTTCTTCAGTAATTTTCGCTGTACCAATATCTAAATCTTTATAAATCTGCATGGAGTCACCATTAATGATTTCGCCATTATATTTTTTCGCTAACTCAATGCTTAGTGCCGTTTTACCAGAAGCAGTAGGTCCTACGATTGCTACAACCTCTGCTCGCTGTATTTTATCTTGTATCATATTTTTCTAACCACCGTAATAAAACTTGATAGACTACTGGATCCTTGCTACCACTTATCAATAATATCGGTAACTCTTTCTTTATTTTCGCTATCTCTTTTTTACGATTTAACGACTTAAAACCAGTTGTTAAATCCACAAAAAATTGATTTGTTGGGATAAAGCCACAATATGGATCATCTATATATTTTTGCACCTCATCCTCTGCCGAACATAACCAATCATACGCAGTCTTCGAACTTGGGAACTGCTTATTAAAACTACCAAAGCTGAGCTTATTTAATATTTTGCTCTCCGTCTCTTTACCAAATTGCTTGGCCAATGCTTTTGCTACTAAATTCCCCATCGTATGCAATGCTGTAACATTCCCTGTTCCACAAAGAATCGCATTATCCACTTGCTCGCTATACAATTGAATATATCTTCTAGTAATGAACGACCCCATACTATGACCAAATAATATCAAAGGTACATCGGCAAACTGTGCATGTAATGACGTAACGACTTCATGAGCATCCTCTACTACACGGTCAAACCCATTCTGTTCAGCAAAAAAACCTAGAGTTCCATTATAGGCGGCCGTTTCTCCATGTCCTCGATGATCATGCATTGTCACTGCATAGCCAGCTTCATTAAGAGTACGAGCAAATTTCACATAACGTCCACTATGCTCCGCCATACCATGTAAAATATGAATATGACCAATACATGGATTCGACGGCTTGAATGTTCGAGTAAACAGGAAATGGCCATCTGACATTTCAATATAGCGCTCCATTACCTACACTCCTTCCTATACAAAACTTGTTGCATCTAAAATAGCTTGCTCTAGTTGAGCGACATAAGTATTTCTTTGTGACTCTGTATAGTGAAAATGTTGTTGCATAACTTGAATGACCTGCTGTTTATAACGTTTTACCGCATCAATATCGAAGTATAATAAGCCTGTACGGCGAATAAAGAAATCACTTGGTGTGTACACCATTTCTGCTTCTATGCCATAAAGTAACATTGCATGTAAGGCAAGGGGCATCGTACTTCCATGCTCATGCAAATATTTCACCTGGTTAAATAACGCATCTACATTCGTGCCATATTTTTGAACGAGTGTCTTAGCTTCATCATAATTAAGGCCATATTGAACGCCTTCTCTTGCTTTATACGCAGTATAGTCAGGGAAATTGAGAGCGTTGATGCCTTTCGCACCAGAAAGCGATAACTCACGTGTTATACATGGACCTGCGTGCTTATATCTATGTGTTTTCACAATTTTATCAACGATCGTTTCTGCCATTTGACGGTAGCCTGTTAGTTTGCCACCTGCAATTGTCATTAGTCCACTTGGAGCTGTCCATATTTCATCTTTTCGTGAAATTTCAGATGGATCCTTTCCTTTTTCAAAAATAAGTGGACGTACACCTGCCCACGACGATTCAATCGTTTCACTTGAAATATTTGCAGTTGGAAAAACAGTTTTTGCAGCATCCATTAAATAATCAACATCCTCTTTGGTTGCGACAGGATGTGCAGGGTCTCCCTCGTAAACTGTATCTGTTGTCCCAACATAGGTTTTCCCATCACGTGGAATTGCAAAGGCCATACGTCCGTCCACTATATCAAAATATACTGCTTGTCTTAATGGAAAATCCTTTTGATCAAGGACAATATGAACTCCTTTTGTGAGTCGTAATTGCTTTTTGTCTGCTACTTTATCCTTGTGGCGGACCTCATCTACCCAAGGTCCAGTAGCATTAACGATTTGCGCAGCATGCACTTCGATCATTTTCCCTGTCACATGATCCTTTACTTGAACTCCTACAAGCTTTTTCTTTTGATATAAAAACTCTGTCATTTCCGCATAATTTAGACAAAGTGCCCCGTATTCCACTGCTTTTTTCAGCACTTCTATTGTCAGACGGGCATCATCCGTACGATATTCAACGTAATAACCACCACCGACAAGCTCATCTCGATTGAGTAAAGGCTCTAGTGCTGCTGCTTCCTGAGCACTCAGCATTGTTCTACGTTCATGCTTTTTGACACCTGCTAATCGATCATATACCTTCAATGCCAGTGATGTTGTTAATGGACTAAGTGAGCCCTTCTTATATAATGGCAGTAGCATTTTTTCTGGTGTTGTAACGTGAACCGCACTGTCATAAACAATTTCACGCTCACGCCCAACCTCAGCTACTACACCTACATCTAATTGCTTTAAATAACGAAGTCCACCATGAATAAGCTTTGTTGAACGGCTTGATGTGCCAGCAGAAAAATCCTGCTTCTCAATCAAAGCGACTGATAAACCTCTAGATGCAGCATCAAGCGCAATGCCAGCACCAGTAATCCCGCCACCAATGACTAATACGTCAAAGCTATATTGCTCTAAAAAATGTATAATTTTAGGACGATGTTCAAATGAAAACATACCTTTTTCCCCCATTAGCTATGATTTTAAAATACATGTAACCTCTACAACTTTTTGCTAGATCGCTTAAAGAGCCGGTCCTTATTGTGCATCCATTTCTGATTGATAAGTTTGGTTATTCATTCATAATACGGATATTGTCTCCTTATTCGACGCAAGACCTATTGTACCTGCTAGCGGAATATCCTCACCAAAGAATACACTTAGCGCAGTCTTTGTATAAATCTCTGGAGAAATTTTCACCTCTAGTAACATTGACATTGGAATATTTAATAGCGTACAAAGTTCTTCTTCCCACTTCAAGTCGTAGATATTATACAGCAATGTACGAGTGGCAATACATTGTCCCCCTTTCTAAAATGTCAGGCGTTACAACTACATTACCCGTTTAAACATTTTCTCCACTTCATAAGTTGTAAAATGAATAAGTACTGGACGTCCGTGTGGGCAGGTAAATGGATTATCAGCATTACGTAAATCTTGTAATAACGTTTCCATTTGCTCTTTCGTTAAATAATAATTGGCCTTTATCGATTTTTTACAGCTCATCATAATCGCTGCTGCCTCACGCATTTTTTTAACGTCCGCCTTTTTAGTTGTCAGTACCTGTTCAATTAAGTCCTCGATAATCTCCTGTTCTTCCCCTTTAGGAAACCAGCTAGGATGCTCTCTCACGACAAATGAGGACTGTCCAAACTCCTCTAAAAATACGCCGACAGCCTCTAACTCCTGTCTATTTTCTCTTAAAAGAAGCGCCTCATCAGCTGCATAATGGAAGGTCAATGGGAGCAATAAAGCCTGTCGTTCATTCGGGTTTACCTGACCGACCTTTTCACGGAAAAATTCATATTTAATACGCTCCTGTGCCGCGTGCTGATCGATTAAATAAAAGCCATCCTCCATCTGTGCAACAATGTACGTACCGTGAATTTGCCCTACTACTTCAAGCGCAGGGAATGGTTCTTTAATAGACTCATCGTGTAAAACTTCTCTTGGTTCCTCTAGCGTCATTTCTTCAGGTGGATTTGCTTCCATCATTGGTGTTGGCTGCCAGCTATCTTCAATAACAGTAGGGACGGGCTCTGGCACTATAGGGTCTAATTGTTTTTGCTCCTGAACAGTTTGTACATCATAAAGCTTTTCTACAATGGCATTCATTTTCTCCACATTAAGCTTTGGTGCCGGCTTCCATATATTTAACTGCTCCGTCGCAGGCTTCGCGACTTTTTCCTTCTTTTCCATTTGCGGCACGCGAATAACATGGCGTATTTGCTCCCGTATTGTTTCCTCAATCAGTTTAAGAAGCTCTGGTTCTTTACTTAAACGTATTTGATGCTTAGCAGGATGAACATTGACATCTGTTAAATAAGGATCACCTTCTATAAAGAGTGCTACAATCGGAAAACGCTCAATTGGTAAATACGTATGATAGGCATCTACAATCGCTTTTTGTACTAAATAATGCTTCACCCAGCGACCATTAACAAACAACGACATATAGTTTTTCGAAGCACGAGTCACCTCTGGTAGTGACACGAAGCCAGAAACTTTATAATCGTGTGACTCTCCATTGAAGGACACCATTTTCTTAGCATTATGCACACCGTAAATGGCAGCTAATACTTGCTGCACGTCACCTCGTCCATTTGTTTGTAACAATTGCTGACCATTATGTAGCAATCTAAACGCAATTTGTGGATTCCCAAGTGCAAGACGGTTCATTAGGTCAATGGTATGCCCAAGCTCGGTCTGTATTGTTTTCATATATTTTAATCGAGCAGGTGTATTGAAAAATAACTGTGCCACTGTAATATCTGTTCCTTTACGCAAAGGACCAGGTTTATGTGTAGCGACGTGTCCACCTTCAAGCTCTAAATAAGTACCTGATTCACCATTTGATGTAATGAGTGTCATTTTCGACACCGATGCAATTGATGCTAACGCCTCACCGCGGAAGCCAAGTGTACGAATTCGAAATAAATCATGCTCCTGATGGATTTTACTTGTTGCATGGCGAGAGAATGATATTAATGCATCCTCTTCATCCATGCCACTACCATTATCAATTATTTGAATTGAAGTGAGGCCCGCTTCTAGTAAAAAAACATCAATGGACGTACTTCCTGCATCAATGGCATTTTCAACAAGCTCTTTGACTACAGAGGCTGGCCTTTCAACTACTTCCCCTGCAGCGATTTTATTAGACAGCCACTCGTCCATAATTTGTATTTTTCCCATAGCGCATCACTCCTTTACTTTTTTGCGTTTAATAATTGCTGTTGTAATTCATATAAAATATTCATCGCTTGCATTGGTGAAGTGCCCAGAATATTTACCTTTTCTAAGCTTTTAAGCACCTCTGCCTCTGCTGGAGCGATTGGTTCCGCCTCCGCAAATAGTGACATTTGCATTGGCTGTTCAGCAACCTCCTCCTGTGACTCAGCTACTACCTTTCCAGCCTCGAAGTTTTCAAGCAAAACTCGTGCTCTTGTTAAAATTTCCGCTGGCAATTGAGCAAGCTGTGCTACATGAATTCCATAAGATTGATCGGCAGCTCCCTTTTTCACCTTGTGTAAAAAGACAACTGTGCCATTTTTTTCAGTAGCAGATACGTGTACATTCTGCAGTCGAGGAAGCTCCTTTTCAAGTGCTGTTAATTCATGATAATGCGTTGAAAACAGTGTATTTGCGCCAATTTTATCATGGATATATTCCATCATCGATTGAGCAAGACTCATGCCATCATAAGTAGATGTCCCTCGACCAATTTCATCAAACAACATCAAACTATTTTTCGTAGCATGCATAATAGCGTGCTGAGATTCTAACATCTCCACCATAAATGTTGATTGTCCAGCAGCTAAATCATCCGCTGCACCGATACGTGTAAAGATCTGATCTGTAATTGGTAACCTAGCTTTTTCAGCAGGCACATAACAGCCCATTTGTGCCATGACAACGATCAGTGCAACCTGACGCATATACGTACTTTTACCGGACATATTCGGTCCTGTAATAAGCATCATATTGTTAGTATCCTCAAGTACACAATCATTTGGTACATACATTTGCTTATTGAGCATTTTCTCAACAACTGGATGGCGCCCCTCAATAATTTCAAGGGAACGACCTTCATGAAATTCGGGCTTCGTAAAACGATATTTCTCCGAAACGCTCGCAAAGCTTAAAAGCACATCTAATTCACTAATACTTGCCGCTAACGCTTGTACACGTGGAATAAATGCCTTTAACTCATCGCGTATTTCTACAAACAAGTTGTACTCTAACGTTAAACTCTCTTCTTCAGCATTTAATATTAATGCTTCTTTTTCCTTAAGCTCCTGTGTAATATAACGCTCGGCATTTGCCAATGTTTGCTTACGTTCGTAGCGTGTTAAATCAGCTAAATGGATGTTCGATTTTGTAATTTCAATATAATAGCCGAAAATTCGATTATAGCCGATTTTTAAGTTTTTAATGCCAGTTTTCGTTCGTTCTTCTTGCTCTAGCTGCGCAATCCAATCCTTTCCATTACGAGAAGCATAGCGTAGCTCATCTAATCGATCATTGTAGCCATCGCGTATGACGTCACCCTCTTTAATCGTAATTGGTGGATTATCTGTAATAGCTCGAGCTAATAATGCCTCTACATCCTCACACATATCCAATGCTGCACCTAGCTTTTGCAACGTTTCTTTATTGGTACTAAGTAATTGTTGCTGAATAGCAGGTACTTGACGTAACGAATCACGTAGCTGTGCTAAATCTCGTCCACCAACATTCCCGAAAGCTACACGACCAGCTAAACGCTCTAAATCATATACTTGTTTTAAAGAGGCTTGTAGCTCTGTTCTTACAAAATACTCTTCCAATAAATCAGTCACAATTGCTAATCTTGCTTCAATGGCAGAACATGTTGCAAGAGGCTGATGTAACCACTGCTTTAACTTTCGCCCACCCATTGCAGTTACTGTGTCATCTAATAGCCATAATAGGGTACCTTTTTGATCGCCACCGCGTATAGATTGAATAAGCTCTAAATTACGCTTTGAGCTAGAGTCAATTCGTAAATAATTTTTCATTTCATTGTACGTAAATGTTTGAATATGTGATAACGAACGCATTTGTGTTTTATCGATGTAAGCAAGCAAACGAAGACAAACAACATGTAACTCATTTGGCACCGCTTCTAAATAGCTTGCTGCTTTGTCCATTGTCATTTCATCCGTTTCAACAGAAAGCACGATACTAGCATTGATTGCATGCTCCGTTAACAAAAGCTGTAAACTATCCGTTACAATCAGTTCACGAATACCATATGCCTGCATTTGCATTAAGAGTGCTTTGCCATCGCCCTCAATAGAGGAAGCAACTGCCTCACCCGTCGATAAGTCTAAATATGCATAGCCGAATGTTGTGTCATCAAGTTGCTCTGCCGCACCAATAAAATGATTGGTTTTACCATCGAGTGCTTTCCCTTCCATAATCGTACCCGGTGTAATAAGTTGTACGACTTCACGTTTCACTACACCCTTTGCTTGCTTCGGATCTTCTGTCTGCTCACAAACGGCAACCTTATAGCCCTTTTGCACAAGTGTTTCAATATAATTTTTCGCCGAATGATGAGGAACGCCGCACATTGGAATACGCTCTTTTGCGCCTGCATCCCGGCTCGTTAATGTTATTTCTAAAATTTGTGAGGCATTAATTGCGTCCTCAAAAAACATCTCGTAAAAATCGCCTAGTCTAAAAAATAAAAAGGCATCCTTATAATCTTCCTTTACCTGCAAATACTGTTGCATCATTGGTGTGTAAGTTGTCATTTTTTATATTTACCTCGCTCTTGCCATATAGATATTTTTATTATAACAAAAGATACATGCGAAACGCTTCATTCACCTTTTTTAAGATGCTAGCGTTTCGCATGTATGAAAGAAATATGGCTATTAGTATTATCTTGATTTTTCACCAGGAAACGATGAGGACTCTAAAACAAACCTGCCTTCTTCGCTAGAACTCGACGATGAGCTTGAACTAGAGCTTGAGCTAGATGAAGACGAAGATGAGCTCTCATCTTTAAAGTTCCATTCCTCTTCGAAATCTAGTGGATGTACACTAATGCAAATCGTCGTTTCACCCATTACCTCTACAACGACTTCGCGTTCTACTACAATTTCAAATTTCGTGCCGCATGGAGAAATGATTGCCTCTATGCAGTTTGGTTCTTGAACTACACGCACTCGAACTTCATCACTAACACTCACTTCGCCATCTCTAAAATGGAGCTTCACTTTGTCTTTATAGTGAACCGTTTCAGAAAACACTGCTGTTTTCGAATGATTACTATAGGCATACCAGACATTTACATCAAATTTCCCTGATACTTCTACAAATTTACCGACTTTTTTTGCGGAGCAAGTATGATTGATGACCCAGCAACCCAGAATACTCGTCGGTTTATTTGATGGACATAATGTTACACGTTCTTCCGTTCTCTTCTTCCCTTTGGCAACTACTGCTTTCGTCACGATTTGTCGTAAACGTTTCAGCGCAATTCCTCCTTCGACTCTTTTCACTCCATCATATGCAGGTAGCGCCCATTGGGTGAACATATATTTTTATAGAATTAAATTGCGTCCGGATTTTGAATTGTGCCAGCACAATTCATTCCTTTGAAAATCCGTGACATCCGCCAGAGGCTTGATCTTCATATTACGTTGTCTAAATCACGATAACTTCTAAAAATATTCACCTTAATCAAACGGAATAGACTTATACCAGTGACGACTCGGAAAGCGCCCAGCCGGAACGGAAATCAACCCCTCGTTTTGCCGAAGAGCCATGCTTTATTTAATTTCATTGACACAATAGTTTTTTCAACAATAGGAAAAGCCCGAATGAAATCATTCATTCGAGCTATTTCTTCTATTATTTTTATGAGCAACTACCTGGCGTAGTATTGGCTACGTATGAGCCAGTTTCTCCACGTAGTACATCGCCACCTGTTGAGCGAACAATCTCATTTGTGACATTGTTAGCAATCGTATTCGAAACTAATTGCAACAAATCATTTACATCACCTTGAGATTCTTTAAATTGTTGGACTACTGGAATTGCGTTGATTTCTTCTTCGATTTTAGCAATTTTGTCTTCAATCAATTTCAGCGCTTTTTCTTTTCCTAAGTGTTGGAAGTTTACAGCTTGCTTTTGTAGGCTTTTTAGACTTGCAATACGCTCACGTACTTGTTGGTTTTCATTAATTTGTGCTTCTGCCTTTTTGAAAAATTCAACTTCTGGCGTATTGGCAATCATATGCGCAATTTCGTGTGACTTCTTGATTAGATCTTCTTTTGTATATAATACTTGTGTCATTTACGCTTCCACCTTTTCATTTTTTACTACTTCTACGAATTCACCACTCAATGAATATGAAGTAGCTTCAACTATTTTCACCTTCACTAATTGACCAATTAGATCTGCTGGGGCTTTAAAGTTTACAAGTCGATTTTTACGAGTATAGCCAGCTAACACATCATCGCGTCTTTTACTTGTACCTTCGACTAAAACTTCTACAATTTCACCCTTCAAGCTCTCTAAAGCTTTGCGAGAGTATTCCCCTACAACCTCATTTAATCGCAGAAGACGTTCTTTTTTCACTTCTTCAGGTACATTATCGACCATTTTGGCAGCAGGTGTACCCTCACGAGGAGAGTAAATATAAGTAAAGGCCATTTCAAAGCCTACTTCACGGTACAAGGCTAATGTCTCTTCAAATTGCTCCTCTGTTTCATTTGGATAGCCAACAATAATATCAGTCGTTAGTGTCACTTCAGGAATTGCCGCTTTAATTTTTGCTACTAGTCCAAGGAAATGTTCACGTGTATATTTACGTGCCATAATTTTTAACACTTCATTTGAACCAGATTGTACTGGTAAGTGAATATGCTCTACTAAGTTACCACGTTTTGCAAGGACTTCGATTAAATGATCATCGAAGTCGCGTGGATGACTCGTAGTAAAGCGAATACGCGGGATATCAATTTTTCGTAATTCGTCCATTAAATCACCAAGTCGGTAATCAATATCCTCGAAATCCTTACCGTAAGCGTTGACATTTTGTCCAAGCAGCATAATTTCTTTATAGCCAGAAGCTGCTAGTTCACGAACTTCAGCAATGATTTCTTCCGGACGGCGACTACGCTCCTTACCACGCGTATAAGGTACGATACAATACGTACAGAACTTATCACAGCCGTACATAATATTTACCCAAGCTTTGATAGAGCCAAGACGTTTTTTCGGCAGATTCTCAATAACATCGCCTTCTTTAGACCAAACCTCAATGACCATTTCCTTTGACATATAGGCTTCTTTCAAAATGTTTGGTAGACGGTGAATATTGTGTGTACCAAACACCATATCGACATGAGGATAGCTTCTTAAAATTTTATTTACAACGGATTCTTCCTGTGACATACAGCCACAAACCCCAATAAGCATTTCTGGATTTTTACGTTTATATTTCAGCAGGAAACCAAGTTCTCCAAATACTTTATTTTCTGCATTTTCACGGATGGCACACGTATTCAGTAGCACGACGTCAGCCTCATCGATCACATCTGTAGGCGTATAACCAAGCTGCATAAAGATCCCAGCCATTACTTCTGTATCATGCTCATTCATTTGGCAACCATAGGTACGAATATAAAATGTACGTCCTATGCCCATGCCTGCAAACTCTGCTGCAATGTTAAAGTCTTTACGGTACTTAACTTCTTCTTTCCCACGTTTTTTAGCATCTTTTAATGAAGGTGCCGTAAAGACCGTTTCAAAATATTTACTATAATCCTTTTCAGGCTTGTCTTCTTTTTTTGGTTGATTGACTTGTTGATTAGCTAAACGTTGTTCCTCATTCATCGCAATCAGGTAACTCCTTTCAAACGAATTCCATACACTTGAATTCCCATTTTACTATTATACTTAATAATTGCTACATCCTACAAGGTTTGCGTTCTAAATGTCGTGGTTTAGACTTAATTACGGCTCATTACCAAAACGTATGGTTGATTTCCGTTCCGGCTGGGCGCTTTGTTGCTGCCGCTACGTTAGCACTACGCTTTCGCACAGAGCAAAGCTTCCTGGGGGCGTCCGATGAGCCGCTTTTGTTGTTGCTGACGCTTCGCTTTCGCACAGATAAAACATTTGCTGCCGCTACGTTAGCACTACGCTTTCGCACAGAAAACATCCGCTTCGCTGCAGGGTCTCGGGCCAACAGATGTTTTTTGCGCGAAAGCGTAGCGGCAGCAGCACCGATGTTGGTCACGAAGGCGTTATCACAGGACGTGATGCTCTTAGCCTTCGTTCCTCTTTCGCTGATCCCCAAGGAGTCGCCCAGCCTCCACTCCAATCAACTTATAAACAAAACATACGTCTCAACAAATATCAACTACAACTTTTGGTGATGAGCCTTAATTACTCTTAGCTACCTTAATTCCCCAAAAAGAATAGGACACCTTTGATAGGATTCTGTATCAAAGGGTGTCCCTGTACTTATCTCGATCTTATTTGTAGTACTTTTTATATTTTAGATTCAAATAAAAATTATATAGTTTCAGCTTTGACCATCGCTTTACGTTCATATCTTCTTTAAAATATAGGGCATTCGAATATTTGCCCTGTTTTATTAATCGCTTGGCTTCTATTTTCAATTTTTCATTTTTCAAACCTTTAAACAACACACTTTTTGGAATAAGTGACCACAAATGCTTAGTCTGAACATACGTTAGCTCTTGACTTGCATTGAATATATAATCATCAGCGACATACTGCATTAAATTATGACCACTCGCTGTCACATAATAACTAGAAGCACCCGATCGTAAGTTCATTTCAAATATTTTATATTCCCCGTCACGAACGTCTAATTTCATGTCAATATTCGCATACCCAACATATCCAATATCTTCTAAAAAATAACGTATATTGTCCATTAGCTGTTCATCGAAATCCGTCATAATCGCCAGAGAAGTTCCAATATTTTGTGGCGAGGGATCTTCGAGAAGCTTGTTACCTAAACACATCAATTTAACCCTCTTATCCTTCCCTACGTAAACATCTAATACACGAATATAAGAATCATCACCTGGAATAAATTCTTGAAGAATTAAAGAATCTTTATATGTAGAACGATAAATACTGCGAATAATCTGCTGCTTCTCTTCTTCATTTTTTGCAAGAAATACTTTTTTCTTCTCAGGGAAGGAACAACTTGTATATTCGACAGAATTCGATGGTTTAATAATCATCGGATAATCAAATGGAACATCACTTATTGCATGTTCCTTTGTCACTACCACCGTTTTTGGATATTTAATATTGTATAAATCACAACACTTATAAAAATCTTCCTTTGTTCGAATCCGCTTCATTAAATCTGCATCTATATAAGGCAAAATAAAATATTGCTGTAGCGTCTGTTTATTGGTAATGATAAGCTCCGCATAGTAACAATCACCTACAAGTAAGATCAGTTTCTTATTTTTGAACTGCTTCGCGACGTCTATTAAAGCTTGTACAAAATAGTCTGGTTCATCTAATCGGTCCACATATTGAAAGTCGATGATTTGACTATTTTGAGTTGCTATTCCTCGTGACCCACCTAGCAAGAGTGTTCGAATGCCTTTTGTTTTCAATGCGGGTTCTAATACAAGACTTTTTATACAATACGCTTCGTAAAAGGAGCGGGCTACTCCATATGCATTTTGGCCAGATTGTATGATAACTGGCAAAAAGGTTTGATCTATTGTTATTGACAAATTTACTCGCCTCTCATTTATAAATGAATTTAATCATTTGTATGCAATTTGTCTTGTACTTATGTAACTAAGAGTAAATAAAGGCACTGAAACAAAAATGAATTTCTTAAGAAACCTCATTTTTGTTTCAGTGCCTTTATATTTATGAACTACAGTGTGCTAAATCTGAATTAATTTTTTCTTACGTTGTTCTAAGCCTACAATCGTTTGTACACCAAAGCTTTTAAGTAATTCTGCATTGACAAATGTATACTTGCCTAAATCGTCTGGAAAATGTGCATCTGAGGAAATTGTAAAGGCTACACCATGGTCAATTAAAACTTGCAAGAAACGAGGTCCTGGGCACATTTCCTTTACTGGATAGCGATAATATAAGCCGGCATTTATTTCAGTGGCAGTTTGTGTTGTCATAAGTGCCTTTGCAATTCTTTCATACCAAGAGTCAAGAAAAACCGTATCCTTCACTTGATAGTCAAATACTTTAAAGTTGTCCAAATGTGCCACAAAATCAAACATATTGGAGAGGATCATTTTTTCTACTGTGGCAAAAAAACGCGTATAGTTCTGCTGTAATGTAGCTGGATCCATACCCTCAAATATGTATTGTGTTTGAGGATTATCAAAGCCCCAGCCTTCCACAAAATGGACAGATCCGATGACATAATCCCATTGGTATGCTGCTAATAATGATGCTAATTCTTCCTCACCACCGACAAAATAATCAGCCTCAATGCCAAGCTTTAAGGAAATACCATGACGACTCCACTTTGCCTTTGCTCGATTAATAACTGACACAAAATCATCCATGCTTTCTGTCATCACACGATCAAGCCAGTAACGCTGCACTTTACCAACGTCATTGTCACCCAACTGCATATAACGCTCAAAATATGTTCGCGTCTCCTTAAAACGATATAGATGGTCGACAATGCCAACCTCGCGCAAACCAAGCTGTTTAGCCTGTTGTAGATATAAATCTAACCATTCCTCACTATAGCAGCCACTTTGTAATCGCTTTGACAACTGCTGTATTTGCCACTCTACAAATGCTTTAGAACCTTGTGCTGCCGCTTCATCTTCTTTAAAAAATCGAATAGCTTGAGAAGTACGCTCTAGCCAACGAAATGAATATGGACCTTCTTCTAAATGTACATGATAATCAATCATCCGCTCTTCCCTCCATTACATACCGTCCACTTTTCCTCGTATGCTTGCCACTCCACTGGACAAGCGATATCACAAAGAATTTCTGAACACTCCTCGATATGACATATTTGATAAAAGGACTTACCATTTATTTTAGATGCATCCGCTAATAAAAAGTTCATCTTGCTACGGTCAAGCATTTTTTTAGAAATTAACGATTCATCCAAATCGTAATCGTATACGATACCATCACAAATACCGCCACATGATATAAATGCTTTATCAAAATTCATATTCCCTAATACCTCCAAAGTCATAGCTCCTGCTACTGAGGATTGCCTTGGATTCGTCGTTCCTCCGAGTAAAATAACCTTCCCCGTCATTCGTCGCTCTTCAATAGCCAAATTAAATTGTACTGCAGCAGCTATAGAATTCGTTACGACTGTTATATCATCGACTGCCAGTAAAAAATCAGCGATATGCACCGTCGTTGTACCGGTATCAACGGCAATTGTATCCCCATCACATATACGTCTAGCTGCCAAACGAGCTATATTACGTTTTGCCTCTTTTTGCATTTGCAGCTTGCGCAAAAATACTGGTTCATTTCTAACGTGTGTATACTTCACAGCTCCTCCGTGTACTCTCGTTAATAAATGCTGCTGCTCTAGCTCATCAAAATCTCTGCGAATCGTTTCAGGTGCCACTTGTAATTCTTCCGCAATATTGGCAACAATAATTTTCTCATCAACCTCTAATTGCTTTAAAATAAACTCAAATCGTTCAATTTTTGCATACGTCATGATAATGCAATCACATCTTCCCTTGCCACATAGCACGTATATTTTTTGCCCTGCTCAAACGAATATCCTCGTTGATGCAGCTGTTCCATTGTAAAGAAACATTCACCCTCAAACGTTGTTCGAATAACATTGCCGCTCATTAACGACTGCTTTGCCTTTCCAGTAAAACAAACATCTCCCGGTCTCTGATCGAGATGTATGGCTTCTGGTCGAATTGCAAATTTTGAGCATTCTTTTGGTAACGTCTCACCAATCATATTCTCAAGAGCTGGACGCGTAAAAACATTGTAATGTCCGATAAAATTAGCGATAAATTCACTTTCAGGGCTTGTATAAATCGCAGTAGGGGTTCCACATTGCGCAATCATCCCATTGTTCATTACAAATATTCTGTCAGAAACAGCCATCGCTTCCTCTTGATCATGCGTTACTAACATCATCGTTATGCCTAGCTTTTGTTGAATGACTCGTAAATCTGCCTGTAATTTTTTACGAATTTGGGCATCTAGTGCACTGAGTGGTTCATCTAGCAACAACACCTTTGGTCGGACAATTAAAGCACGCGCAAGGGCAACACGCTGCTGTTGACCCCCAGACAATTCTTTCGGATAAACGTTTGCTTTTTCAGATAAATGGACAAGCGCAAGCATTTCTTGAACACGCTGGTCAACTTCAGCAGTATTTATTTTTTGCACGCGTAAACCAAAGGCTACATTTTCCTTCACCGTCATATTTGGGAATAGTGCATATGATTGAAATACCATACCAACTTGGCGATCCTTTGGGTGAATACCCATCATATCCTTGCCTTCAATGACAACTTGGCCAGCCGATGCATCTGTTAATCCTGCTACAATACGTAAAATAGTACTCTTACCACACCCACTAGGACCTAAAAGTGTTATAAATTCACCTTTTTCAATCTTCATATCTATATTGGTCAAAACAGTTGATTGTCCATATTTTTTATGAAGTCCTTCAATAACAAGATAACTCATAGATTTGTAGCACCTTTCGATCGTTTCATTAATTTTGCAATCACGAACGTTAATAAGCCCATAAGAACGATATAAATAAAGACAACTGCACTGGCAATATGCCCACTTGTACTAAGTTTTTTCATTAAATAAATTTGTACCGTTTCAAAGCGAGAACCTACAACTAGATTAATCAGTACAAACTCTCCAAAAAGTACGGAAAACGATAATAATGCACCTGCAAATAAGCCTGGGTAAACAGTAGGTAACAATATTTTGCTAAATGCCTGCAATTTCGATGCTCCCAGTAATTGCGCTGCATCTAAAAGCTGCCGAGCATCTACATTGCGTAAACTATTGCGTGTCCCTTGGTAAATGTACGGAAGGATACCGATGACATAGGCCCCTAAAACGACTAAAATCATTGGCACATCAAATTGGCTATAAACACGAATGAGTCCGACTGCTAAAATAATTCCCGGAAATGAATACACCATAACAACTGCAATCTGAATCCATTTTTCGTATTTTGGAAAATACAACACGATGACGAAAATGGCTGGTACGATCACGAGCAATGCGATTATTACAGCCCCACTCGACAATAAAACAGAGCGTCCAAACGCCTGTATAAATTCTGCATCCTGAAATAAGGTAGCAAGCCATTTCAATGTCAATCCTTCTGGCAAAATGGTCTTATTCCAATTCGTCGCAAATGCATAAAGCATTGTTGCACCAACTGGCAATACCAAATACACTACTAACAGGAGGAAGAATAAATCAGCAAAGCCTCTTTTTTTCACTATAACTTCCTCCTTGTTTTTGAAATACTCCATTCACTTAACAGCATTGCCGTCACCATCGTTACTGCTAATATCACTGCAATCGCACTTGCCAGCTCTGGCTGGGCAAAAATATCTCCCTGAATAAGAGAACCAATACGAATGGCGACTAAATTGTAACTACTATTCGTTAGCGCATAGGCTGAGGCATACGCTCCCATTGCATTGGCAAACAATACACTAAATGTTCCAACTATCCCGGGAAGCATAACAGGAACACCAATCCTCACCCAAAACTGCCATGTAGACGCTCCAAGCAATGCCGCTGCTTCCTTCCATTGTTGCTGAATTCCATCATAAATTGGGTATAAAAGCATTAGCGATAACGGTAGCTGAAAATAAATATAAATAAGTAACAAGCCACCCCAGCTATAAAGAGAAAATGACGATAATGCGTCGATCCCCCATTGATCGAATAGCAAGGTAAAGAGCCCGCTATTTCCGAGTAATACGATAAAGGCAAATGCTAATGGAATTCCTGAAAAATTTGATGTTAAGTTTGTTAATATTAAAATCTTCTCACGTACTGGCTCAGAAAATCTCATAATCGCATAAACCGCAAATAAAGTAACGATTAAGGCGATTACTGCTGAAATGACAGACAGTGTAATACTATTTTTAAAGCCTTGTAAAATGTAATCATTCGTTAGTACAGATTGATAGTGTGCAAGTGTAAATCCATCACTATTTTGAAAGCTTGTTATTAGCATATACAGTAACGGTACTAAGAAAAATAACAAGACAAGTACTAGGAACGGAGAAAGCCAGGCAACTGTTTGCCGCTTCGAAATCAAAACAATCACTTCTTTCTTTATTTAATAGCGGCCATTTAGATTAATCATTATTATTAATTAGAAGGCTCATTGACATAACGTGGGGTTGATTTCCGTTCAGGCTGGGCGCTTCCCTGGGGGCGTCGGGGCAACAGGAAGTTGGTCACGAAGGCGTTATCACAGGACGTGATGGTTTTAGCCTTCGTTCCTCTATCGCTAATCCCCAGAAGTCGTCCATAGTTGATAAAAACTGAAATTGTTCCGATAAAATGAGATTTTGTTCCGATAAATGCTAAAATTGTTCCGATATATCTTCAAAGTCTGAATAAATAATAAAAATTAAGCCCTTTTTAAAGATTGCATCCCCTCTAATAACAGGGGCACCATTTCATCAGAAGGTTCGATATTTAATAAATGACAGCACAGCGGAGCAATTTGTAACTGTGATACAATCTCATCCTTAATGCCTGCTTTAACGCGATTTGAAATAACAAACATTGGTACATGACGATCCTCAGCTGTTGTTCCTCCATGATTACCATCACTCGTCATCCCATGATCAGCTGTCACGATTACCTCATAACCCTGTTCAAGACATTTTGGAATAAATAATGATAGTAAGACGTCGACGGCTAAAACACGATTACGATACTGTGCTGAGTCAGCTGTAAATTTATGGCCATCGTCATCTACATTCATCGGATGTATATACAAGAAATCTGGTTGCTTTTGATCCATTAGCCATGCAGCTTCAGCAAATAAATGACTGTCTGGGTAGTGATCCTCAAAATAGAACAAGCCATTCTCAATCGGCAACTGCGTATCCAATTGTAGCCTGTCCTCCATATGCACAAATGGAGCACGATTGTATAGCTCACTTACCCAATAATAGGCAGCTGCCGCTGTAGACAGACCGTTTTCTTTCGCTAAATGAAATAAACTATTTTGCGTGGACAAACGTACGGTCATATTGCTCGTCACACCATGTACAATAGGTGGTGTCCCCGTTAAAATCGTTTCATATAAAGGTCTTGATAAAGATGGGACCTCCGAACAAACCTTATAACGTGCTGCAAGATTACGTTCAACTAAATGGTGCATAAATCCCATATGGGTACAAGCTGTATCAAAACGAAGAGCATCTATGACAATTAAGACAACTTTATTATTTTGCATGAATCAATACCTGCTCCTGATATAGTTGTGGAATTTGTTTTGTAGTTTCTTCCCATTTCTTCTGATCTTTTACTGGCTGTGCGTTTTTGTACATTTCTGCAGGTAATAATAGCTCCTTAACATCTTGAGACAATTGAACCTTATCACGAATTGGGCGAGCATAACCTTTCGCTAAATTTTCTTGACCTGCATCAGATAAAATATACTCTTTAGCTAACATGGCTGCATGAGGATTTTTTGCGTATTTATTAATGATCGTTGCATATCCTGATGTGACAGAGCCTTCTGATGGAATGACAACATCAAAACGTTTCTCATCGATTTGGTGACGATAGCCAAGCGCATTAAAATCCCATAAGATGGCTACGTCAATTTCACCCTTTTCTAAATTCGCTACAGATGGATCACCTTGTAAACGCCCTTGCTTTGCTAAGTCTGCGAAAAAGTCTATTCCTGGTTGGATATTTGATTCGTCGCCACCAAATGCCATAGCAGCTGCTAAAATAGCAAACTGCGCTTGGTTTGCTGTAAGTGCATCACCAATGCTGACAGTGTAATCTCCGTTTTTAATATCCTCCCAAGATTTTGGAGCGTTTTTGACGTTGTTTTTATCAGTTAAAAAGGCAATCGTACCTGTATAACCTACAACCCAATGCCCTTCATCATCCTTTGCCCAGTCAGGTATTTCATCCCAATAAGATGTTTTGTAAGGTAATGTTAAACCTTTGTCCTTAGCAATCGGACCAAAGGCAATTCCTACGTCGCCAATATCTGCAGTCGCATCGTCCTTTTCTGCCTCAAACTTTGCTAGCTCCTCGGCACTCGACATATCAGTATCCTTATGCTTCAGGCTATATTCCGTACCAAGTTCTTCCCAAGTCTCCACCCAGTTTGCCCACGTGTCTGGCATACCGACAGAATTTACAGTGCCTTCTTCTTTTGCTTTTTTCGTAATTTCTTCAAGCGTTAAATCACTGTTTACCTCTTTGGAACTAGACGAACTGTCAGAACAAGCCGCCAACATCGAAATTGCTAATGCACCGATTAGACCCTTCTTCCACAACTTTTGAATTGCCATGAGTTGGAACCTCCATTTGTTTTTGTTTATTTTTATTTGCTTACAACAGTTATGTTATAAAACAAACATTAAGCAAGTATGGAGGATTTTAAAATATTCAGTAAAAATTATTTAGGAATTATTGATTTAATGGGGAAATTGTAAAGATATTCATTTATTTGAGGGGAAGATAAAAAGGATCTAGTTAGGTATGCGCACGTTTGTGTAGTATTTCAAGACGTGCACACACTCTAGATTATTCAGAAAAACCAAGAAAATCTGCATATGTATGCGGCTCGTTCTCCTTTAAAATTGTTAAAAATGTAAATGCAAGCTGCACAACCGACCACCATCTCATATTGTAGGACATCTCAAAGCGAGCAGGCTCTAATGTAAAAACATCCTGAAAAATATCAAGCGGGTCAATTTTTTCATCTTTTAAAATGGATAAGAAACCTAGAAATAATGTATGATCTTTCACTTCAATTATCTTTTCATCAACAAGTGCATCAATTTTTTCTGGTTGTTGAAAATTACATTGTGTCGCAACGTACCTTTCTAAATCCTGCGCACGCTGCCTTTCCTCACGCTCTCTTTTCTTTGCGACAAAATCAATGACGTTATCCACGTGCATCGCCTCTTCTTTTTTCTTTTATTGTAGCATTTTTTACAATAATATTGCCCGGACAGGCTCCCCCCTTTTTTCCTTACTGTCAAAACAAAAAAAGAATGATAGTAGCAAATTTGCCAAAATCATTCTTTTCTCAAGATATTTTATCAGTAGAGAAACGACAGCCAAAAATGTTTTCTGTGCGAAAGCGAAGCATCAGCAACAAATGTTTTCTGTGCGAAAGTGAAGCGTCAGCCACAAATATTTTCTGTGCGAAAGTGAAGCGTCAGCCACAATTATGCCAAAGCGAAATTTATTGGGATTGTTATGGCTACTTTTCCTCCACCAGCTAATAAATCATTGGCAATTTGCAGTGTTCCACCATGACTCTGAACAATTGATTGGGCAATATAAAGTCCCATGCCATGGTGATTTCCTGCATTTCGGCTTGGATCTCCGCGATAAAATTGTTTGGTAGCCTCATTTAAATCTCTCGGAGAAAACCCACAACCGCTATCGGTAACCGTAAATTGCATAAAATCCGCAGCACCTTGAACAGTTAAGGTCACCGTTCCATTTTCAGGTGTGTGCTCTATAGCATTGGCAATGACATTAAAAATTGCTCGATAGAAATGCTCTTCATCGATAAATATAAGGGCAGGAAGCATTTCCTTTTGGACAGCCACTTGAAGCTTTTTCTCTAAGGAAAGAGCTCTCATTTGATGCTCTACTTCTGCCATAAATGCATCCATTTTAACATTTGTTTTTTCACGAACGATATTTTTCTCCATCTTCGATAAATCAATTAGCTCTTTCGTGAATTTTTCTATTTTAATTGTATTTTTCAAAATATAGTCATTATATTCTCTTTGTATATCGTCTTGAACCGTGTCCTGTAAGAGCTCTGCATTTCCCCGAATAATTGTAAGTGGTGTTTTCAGATCATGGGCAAGAGCAGAAATTTGTTCTCTACGAGTCTGCTCATTTTCCCATTGCTGTTTTAACGAACTATTTAAGGCCTCTTTCATCTGCTCAAGAGAAATCGATATTTCATCTATTTCACGAATTCCTGAAGAGTTAATCGTAAAATCCAAATTTTGATTTTGTATTTTTTCAATCGCTTCCTGTAAACCAAACATTTTTTTCTTTAGACTTCTGCCAAAGTGGATCGCAAGCACAGCTGCATACGCCACTATTCCTACTATAAACACTAGAAACACGAACAGCTGCGGATTAGGCAAATATTTTCTTAAAATTTCTGAACGATACTGGGGTACTAAATAATAACGTAATATACAAATCTCATTTTCTCGCTCTATAAACGAATAAAATTGGGAACCACCTTGAGTTTCCCCTTTTTTCATGACATCCCAAGCTTTAAAAGCTTCCTTTTCTGAAAGATTCCCTGCAAGAAATTGTCCATCTTTAGAAATGACAGCGTAGTCAACAAGGTCTGGGATAATATCAGCTGTAACCGAACTACTAGACGCAATACGATCCCTTGATAATGAAATTTGAGTTTCTGCATAATTTGCTGGCAAAACGATGTTGGCAGAAAAGGAAAATAAAAATAAACTAAACAGTAGTACTACTAATAGAATAGTGCCTATACATAGGAAAAGGAGATATCGAAGGAAAAAAGTATGAAGGCGTGTCCCTTTATTCGGCTTCATTGTCTCCATTTATACCCAATCCCCCAAACAGTGTCAATGACATCAATTTCAAAGGCATGTAGCTTTGAACGAATATTTTTAATATGCTCAGTAATAGCGGTACTGTCACTTCTCCCATCAAATCCAAAAATCGTTTCATAAATCTTTTCTTTAGAAAAAACCTGTCCTCGATTTCGAGCTAAAAATTCACATATTTCATATTCGCTTTTTGTCAGTATTACCTTCTCCTCATTTACAAACAGCTCTTTACCAGATAGATTGAAATGAACTTGATCTGCAAAGAGAATGCTTCGTCTCTCCCTTTTTTCGCGCCTTAAATGCGCATTCACTCGGGCACGGAGCTCTCCAATTCCAAAAGGCTTAATCATATAATCATCCGCGCCTAGGCCTAGACCATACATTAAATCTGCCTCTAATGATTTAGCCGTTAAAAAGAGGATAGGACAATCTACCGCATGACGGATTTGACCACATATTGTAAACCCATCTATTTCGGGCATCATCACATCTAGTAAAATTAAATCAAAGGCACCAAGATCCATCTTACTTACTTCTGTCGCATCAGAGACTATCGTTACTACATGTTCGTCTTTTAGTAATGCATTTTTTATCAATACTAAAATATCTTTTTCATCATCTACTGCTAATATTTTCCCCATACTACTACCCTCATCATTCCTTCATACCCTAATTCTCAGATTTTCTTCCTTCCCACTTCCAAAACCATAAACAAGACAGGGTTAATGCTAGCAATGTTCCACTAATAGCAGCCAAAATTCCAGCCTGTAGTCCTGTATCCACCATTGATAGTTCAATTCCCGACGCCTTTAGTGTCCATAACGAAACAAAGTGACCGCCCCATCCATAAGGTATAAATGACCAAATACCATCACCTAGACCAGTAAGCAGTAAGGCTACTAAAAGTGATTCCACAATACCTAATCCGATTGAGGCACCTTTCCCAAAATGAAGACTAACAAAAAGATGTAAAATATATAAAAATACATAGCTTACAAACAAAATGCATCCAGCTATTAAATAAAATTGAAAACCTAACGTATCTTCATGCAAAAGTTCAATAAATCCAACACTAAAAATACCGATGGACAGTAATAATGCCCCAAAACTAAACAACAATAACAGTAGTAGTTTGCTTAAAAAGGCCACTATTTTTGTTTTAGTAGCTTTTAGCATCTCCTGAAAATGTCCTGCCGTTGCTTCTTGCTCCGCTACCATTGCGCAAACTAATCCAATAATAATTGGAAACCCACACGAAAGCCCCTCAAAATAAGCCGATACTTTCCCATTAAAATCCCATGGTGAATAAGTATAGTACGCTAAAAACACCCCTGAAATAATGATCGGTACAATTAGATGTGTAAGCAAAAACGGCGTTCTTTTTGTTTTAAGAAGCTCTGCTCTAAGTAATCTTAACATTACCATACTCTATTTGGCCTCCCTTTTTTGAAACCAACGTGCAGTAATGAAGCTTATTAAAGCAAACCATGCTAAGGCAACTAATATACCCGGAGCTATAACCCATGTGTTTAATAATGGACTGCCCTCAGGTACCGGCAAGCCATTTGGTAAAATCTCAAGAGTTGGACAAATTAGTCTTGCTGTAATGCCATAAGGAATGCTAAACCAAAAATCTCCATCTGCAAGTGCTACGATCCCCACAATATTGCCAACTAGATTGATTAAAATAGCTATATAAGTACCTAATTTTGCCGCAAGAAATAGACAAAGTGGAATTTGCCATAACATCGTTAAGAAAATTAATAAACTACCTGCAAGACTTTTTGTTAAAGGAAAACTATGACCAAAAAGTATTCCGCCAGTAGTAATACCTGCAAAGAAAATGAGCGTAATGAGTAACAACCAGGCACTACAAGCAAGTATTTTGCTAAACCATATCTTTTTAAGGTCAATCGGCATTGCGAGAATGCTATGATATTTTAATTTAGCATCTTTCTCTACCACTAACGCACAACATATTGTCAGTGCACCTGGTAGGAGCATTGAATACCACCAATTATAAGCACCCTTTTGAAAAAAACTTCCTCCCATTAAAACTGCACTCAGTAACAGTGTCACGATGGGTGCTAGCCAAACTAATTTAGGAATAAAAGTCTTTTTCCATTTTAATCTTTCAGCCTTCATTATAGAAATCATTTTATATGCCTACCTTTCTATTAGCAGACACTACTTGCATAAATAATGATTCTAATTCCTGACCTTGTGGGGCAACTCCCTGATAACCTAATTTCCCTCCTGCAATGATGCCAATTTCATCAACGACCTGTTCTACCTCTGACAGGATGTGGCTAGATAAAATGACTGTAATACCTTGCTCTGGAAAAGATCGAATCAGCTTTCGAAGTTCTTGAATGCCGATAGGATCGAGACCATTTGTCGGCTCATCAAGAATTAAAAGCTTTGGATAGTTTAATAGCGCAATAGCTATTCCAAGACGCTGTTTCATCCCTAACGAAAACTGTCCTGCTCGTTTTTTTCCTGTATTGGTCAAATCAACAATTTTTAATACTTCGTCAATACGTGACTGCGGCAATCCGAGGGCAATCGTTCGAACCTTTAGATTTTCTCTTGCCGTTAAATTTTCATAAAGCGGTGGTGTTTCAATTAATACACCAATGTCTTTTAAATCATTACGATTCCATTCACGTCCATTAAAAAGTATCTTTCCAGCATTCGGACGCAACATACCTGTAATCATTTTTAACGTTGTTGATTTCCCTGCACCATTTGGACCGAGCAAACCATAAACAGTATTGCGAGGTATCGTTAACGATAAGTCCTCTACAATTTTTTGCCCCTTAAAGCCTTTACTAAGATTTTCTGTTTGTAAAATAATATCTTCCATCTATAATCATCTTCCTTTCGATGACTATAGTGTAAAAAATGATTATAAGGATTTTATAAGGATAACGAAAAATTTTGTGGAGCATCACTAAAAAATAAATTTGGCCAAGGCTTGTGAATGTTGTGACGCTTTAAATAAACGGAAATCAACGATATAGTAGAACTTTTTATCCATTCCAAAAATGAACACTATGACTACTCACCATAATCAAACAAAATAGCTTGTTACAGTGAAGTGATTTACATTTGCTGTCGCTTCACTTTCGTATAATTGCTGAAGTTTAACTTTAACTAAAGTGGCATGCCAAAAGATACACGGTATGTGAAGTGGTTGATTGGAGTGGAGACTGAGCGACTCATTGGGGATTAGCAATAGAGGAACGAAGGCTCATCGGACGCCCCCAGGAAGCTTTGCTCTGTGCGAAAGCGTAGTGCTAACGTAGCGTCAGCAACAATGTTTTATCTGCGCGAAAGCGTAGCGTCAGCGGCAATGTTTTATCTGTGCGAAAGCGAAGCGGCAGCGGCAATGTTTTATCTGTGCGAAAGCGAAGCGGCAGCAACAAAGCGCTCAGTCGGAACGGAAATCAACCCCTCGCTTTGCAGAAAGAGCCATATTTATTTATAAGTCATCTTAATTCCATTGACATAACAGTCTAGCAAAAGCACAAAAAGCATTTGGAATGAGAACATCCCAAATGCTTTTTGTCATGCTATATAAAATTTGATTTACATAAATTCTTTCACTAATTCATTAAAATCATTTTCGCTCATTTTAATATCAATATCCGTTAATGGTAGTTCTGAGTAGCCTGGTACTTTTTCTTGATATGAAGTTGTTTCAGTATCTTGATAAATAATACCGGTTACTAAACCTTCATGCTCCATTACTGTACGCATCGCCATACCACGGTCAGAATTGTCATAGCCTTCGATATCAGCAAGCTTTGTTAAGTTCTCTTTAAACCAATCGTACGTGTTCACTTTGTTGTATGTTACACAAGGTGAGAATACGTTGATGAACGAGAAGCCTTTATGATTAATACCAGCTTCAATTAAAGCAGTTAACTCTTTAATATCCGTTGAGAAACCTTGTGCGACAAATGTAGCGCCACTTGTTAAAGCTACTTCTAATGGTTTTAATGACGGCTCAATCGCACCACCTGGCGTAGATTTTGTAATAAACCCTGCAGCAGAGCGTGGAGATGTTTGCCCCTTTGTTAAACCATAAATTTGGTTATCCATAACAACATACGTGATGTCGATATTACGACGGATGGCATGAATTGTATGCCCCATACCAATCGCAAAGCCATCCCCGTCACCACCAGAAGCAATCACCTTTAAATCACGGTTTGCCATTTTTAAACCTTGTGCGATCGGCAATGCACGACCATGAATACCGTGGAAACCATAAGAGTTGATGTAACCAGAAATACGACCAGAACAGCCAATTCCTGAAATGACAGCTAGTTCGTTTGGTTCTATACCTACGTTAGCCGCAGCGCGCTGAATTGCAGCTTGTACAGAGAAGTCTCCACAGCCTGGGCACCAGTTTGGTTTCACTGTATTACGAAAATCCTTAAATGTTGCCATTAGCGAGTCAACTCCTTCACACGATTTTCTAATTCACCTGGCAAGAATGGTGTACCATTGTATTTTGTAATAGTCTCGATTTTATCGTGACCACCAACATTCATCTTCATAATATTTGCTAATTGACCTGTGTAGTTATTTTCTACAACAATTACTTTTTTCGCTTTTGCTACAAGCGGTGCCACCTCAGTAGATGGGAATGGGTGAATTAAACGAATATGCGCATGGTTCACCTTCATACCTTGAGCATTTAAGCGTTCTTGTACTTCTTCAATAGCTCCACGAGTTGAGTTAAAGCCCACTAATAAAATATCAGCATCTTCGTGTGGTGCATTTGAGTATACCGGATTATCAAATTTCAATGCAGCTAACTTACGGAAACGTTTATCCATTTGTACTTGACGGTTACCCGTTGCCTCAGATGGTTTACCTGTTTCATCATGCTCAACCCCTGTTACATGGTGAATACCATTTAACGTACCAGGTAGTACACGTGGTGAAATACCGTCTTCCGTATTTTCAAAACGTTTAAAGTATGCTTTATCAGCCGCTTCTTCAATGTTATCAGAAACAATTTTACCGCGACGAATTTCAATTTTATTGTAATCAAATGGTTCAACAGATTGTTTACCTAGTGATAATTGTAAGTCAGTCACTAAAATCACTGGTAATTGTAACTCCTCTGCAATGTTAAACGCTTGGATTGTATCAAAGAATGCTTCCTCCATAGTAGAAGGTGCAATTACTACTTTAGGAATTTCACCATGCGTACCATATAACATCGCCATTAAATCTGATTGCTCTTGTTTTGTTGGCAACCCTGTTGATGGACCACCACGTTGTGTATCAACAACAACTAGTGGCTGCTCTGTCATACCTGAAAGACCAATCGCTTCCATCATTAATGAAAGACCTGGACCAGCGGAAGCTGTGAAAGAACGGACACCACCAAAGTTTGCCCCAATTGCCATTGTCGCTGCAGCAATCTCATCTTCTGTTTGAATAACCGCACCACCGAATTTCGGTAATTTTTTAATAAGGTATTCCATAATTTCAGATGCTGGTGTAATTGGGTAAGCTGCCATAAAGCGTGTCCCAGCTGCAAGTGCACCAAGTGCTACTGCATCGTTCCCAATCATGAACATACGGCGTTTGCCATCTGCTGGCGCTATTTCCCATTCACCTATACGCTCGCCTAAAAGCTCATTCATTAATTCATGACCGCGTGCAATGGCCTCCATATTTTTTTGAACAACTTCTTCACCTTTTTTGCCAAAAATATCATCTACAACATTTTGAAACACTTCGTCCTCTAAATTCAGCAATGCAGCTGTTGCTCCGATTGCCACCATATTTTTCATCAACGAAGTGCCAAGCTCTGCCGCTACCTCTGTAAAAGGTACCGCAAATAATGGCGCTTTTGAATCTTCTGGCTTCACTGGATCGAATTTTGAATCCGCTAAAATAATGCCAGTCTCTGTTAGCTCTTTATAATTGACGTCGATTGTTTCTTGGTCAAATGCTACTAAAATATCTAAATCATCCGCAATAGAACGTACTTCTGTTGGACGAACTGTAATTTTATTATTCGTATGGCCACCTTTAATTCGAGAAGAGAAATGACGATAACCGTATAGGAAGTAACCCAAACGATTCATTGCCATTGAGAAAATTTCCCCTGTACTTTCAATCCCTTCACCTTGTTGCCCACCGACTTTCCATGAAAGCTGATGTAACATGTCAACAACTCCTTAAATCCAATGTGTACTATTTATTTTTTCCTTCATAAGTTTAACATGAAGAATCGTTCTGCACTATTGTTATTCCACGATTTCAGCGAAATTCAGACCTTTGACCGAAAACCTTGTTCATAAAGTTGTAATTTTCAAAAAATAATATGTGAACAGCTATTATTACTCCGGGTACATTACGTAAAAAATAAATTAGTCTAAACAAAAATGTTAATTATTCCCTTGATTCATGATCAGTACAGACTCATATAGCCGCTAATATTTCATTGATATTTTTAGAACCATCTATAATTTTTACTATGCCTTCTCTTTTATACATTTGAAAACCCAGCCTGTAATAAAAGATGTTTGAAGCAATTTAATACGGTCACTCCACAAAAAAGCTTTGTATATAATGATGCCGAGCAGTTCTCGACCATCTCTGAGCTCTTGTTCACTCGATCAACCTCCTAATACAGAAAAAAATGCCTTGCAACTTATTGTGCAAGGCATTTTACTTCATAACTTATTATCGAACACGTTTTTCTACAAGAAGCTTTAAAGCTGTACGTTCCTCACCAGCAATTAAAATATCGGCAAACGCCGGTGCGCAAATTAAATCTGTGCCACTTGGCGCTACAAATCCGCGTGCAATGGCCACTGCTTTCACGGCTTGGTTAAGTGCACCTGCCCCAACTGCTTGCATTTCTGCTTGCCCTTTTTCTCTGATTACCGCGACTAATGCACCTGCAACTGAATTTGGATTAGAGCGTGACGATACTTTTAATGAATCCACAATTATTCCTCCCCGTTTCGCGAATAGTGTTTACGCTCAACAACTCATGTCCCCCTTTTTTGGACCTCAAGTTATTGTCGATAGGTCATTTTATGCTTGGTAAAAAGGAAATAGACTATTTTCGTTTCTTATATATTTAAATAAATCAAAAAAGACTGAAAATTCTCGTTAAAACATTACTATGTCAATGAAATAAAGGTGCCATTTTAAATAACTGAGGGCTCCTTGACAAAACGAGGGGATTTATCACTATAAATTAGAGTGACATGCCAAAAATTCATACTGAGTAAAGAGGTTGATTGGAGTGGAGGCTGGGCGACTCCTTGGGGATTAGCGATAGAGGAACGAAAGCTAAAACCATCACGTCCTGTGATAACGCTTTCGTGACCAACATCCTGTTGCTGACGCTGCGTTTGCACTACGCTTTCGCACAGAAAACATTTGTTGCCCCGAGACCCTGGAGCGAGCAACGCGAGTGAAGCGGCTCATCGGACGCCCCCAGGAAGCTCTGCGCGAAAGCGAAGCGTCAGCGGCAAATGTTTTATCTGTGCGAAAGCGAAGCGACAGCAAATGTTTTATCTGTGCGAAAGCGTAGCGACAGCAACAACAAAGCGCCCAGTCGGAACGGAAATCAACCCCTCGCTTTGCCGAAGAGCCATACTTTAATTTCATTGACATAACAGTTTTTCAACATAAAAAAACTATTGTGCATTTTTTCATACACAATAGTTTCTCTCCTTATCCTTGAAACGGATAATCTTCGTTTATATAAATTCGCTCACAATGCTTAGCTTTCCCTGTTTTATCATCAATATCTACAAAGAACCCACTTAACACATCGCGTCCTTTTTTCGGCACTTCAAAACGGGATGGCATATTTGTTTGGAATTTATAAATAACACTTTCCTTCGTCATCCCCAATATTTCATCGTATGGGCCTGTCATACCAACGTCTGTAATATAGGCTGTGCCATTTGGATAAATACGTGCATCGGCAGTTTGTACATGTGTATGTGTCCCAACGACCGCCGAGGCCTTTCCATCTAGATGCCATCCAAGAGCAATCTTTTCACTTGTCGCTTCGGCATGAAAATCCACGAATACAAGCGGTGACGTTTTATGCGCTTCTTCGATTAATTTCTCAGCCATCGCAAATGGATCCTCATGAGGAGGTAAAAACACGCGACCATGCAGATTAATTACAGATAATGTTACACCGTTTTTTGAAATTTGCACCATTCCTTTACCTGGTGCTTCACTTGAAAAGTTTGCCGGACGTATTAAATAATCTGCATCATCTATAAAATCAAAAATATCTTTGTTATCCCAAGTGTGGTTGCCCATTGTAATAACATCTACACCCATTTGCAATAGATCATTATAAATATTTCGCGTAATCCCACGACCTGCTGCTGCGTTTTCACCATTTGCAATAACAACATTTGGATTGTATTTTTTCTTCAAGCGAGGTAAATATTTTTCTACAGCGTCTCGCCCTATTGAACCTACAATATCACCTATAAATAAAACTTTCATTTTTACAATACCACTCTTTCTATCCATTACGCCTTACGGTCATTTTGGTTTCCTGCTAATGATATAGTGAGACCTACTCTTCATTACACATACCAAAATAACCGCTACTTTGCTTTCATTGACGATCAATATCATCATTAATTGTAACCTCAGTAAGAACATTAAGCAAAAAAAATATAAAACACTAATTATTCGGCAGTTCACTAAATTATTTTATTCTTTTTTAAATTAACATAAATAAGTGTGGAGGATAAATTGAGCCAATTCATCTTTACTAGCCTAAAAAAGAGTAATTGCTTCACATTCCTATTAATAAGTTTGACCTTTAATAGATCCGGATACTTTTTTACAAATGATTGTATCTCTATTTTGATATCTTGTCTGACTCTACTTGTCTGTATACGATGCAAAATCACAAGCAAACCTTCAAATTGATAATTTAAAAAGCTATTTTTTACTTCATTATATACACCGCTTATTTCCAACTCTATTTTTAGCTTTTCATACAATACATCGTACTTTTGACGTACATTTATATTCGTCCCTCTCGTTAATGAGTTTTGATTACCAACATTATAGTAATATAACTGCTTCGGAACATAGCAAATAGCTTGATTTTTTATGACGGCTCTCGTAATAAAAACTGTATCTTCTGCAAAATTCATATCTTCATCAAATCGTAAAGCATGTTTATCTAAAAAGGCTTTTAAATATAATTTACAGCTAGCAAAACCGAAATGCCTTTCTCCTATTTCAGTAAATAACTGATTTAAGCAATCTACTGCACTAACAGTACAATAAACATGAGATGAATAATTCAATTGCCTACTACCAGTCGTCTCCTGCCAATATAAATCACACTTCGCAATATTCGATCCCGTTAACCGACAAGCAAGATACAATTCTTGGAGCATTGTTACCTCAATCCAATCATCTGCATCAACAAAGGTGATATATTGACCATTTGCATGCTCAATGCCTAAATTTCTTGCCTTACTTACCCCTCCATTTGGTATATCAAAAACAGTGATTCGTCCATCTTCTTCTGCAAATTTACGTAAGATCATCAAAGATTGATCACTACTACCATCATTAATAGCAATAATTTCAATGTTTTTTAACGTTTGCCGACATATGCTAGTTAAACATTTTTTTAAATATTTTTCTGCATTATAGACAGGAAGGATGACACTCACTAAGATTTTGGGTTCCAAAATTTTGCGCCTCCCCTATTAACAAGAATGACTTTTAGCTGCTCAAGCCATTTTTTTCTCTGCTCTTTTTTTAAGCCTACACATAAAAGACTAACGCCCACAATTACACTATAGTAAAAAATATATAGAATGATTGAAAACCAAGTAATCGTTGGATTTGCCACTAGCCATAAAAGCTTTATTAAACTAATAGCAAGTCCAAATGCTAGCGCTAACCTTCCTACCGCTTTCCAAAATCCATAAATATCTAATTTTATTTTCTTATAATAATAAATATTCATAACCACTACATTACCAATCAATAAGGAACACGCTGTGATAATTGCTGTGCCAATTTTTCCATAATAATAAATAGCAGGAATCGACATAAAAATATTCCCCACCGCTACACTTATTAATAAAATCGTTCTAAATTTAAATAAATTTTTTGCCTTCAACACACTTAATCCCAGGTTTTGAATGAGGTCTATTATAAAAGGCATCATAATGATTAGCACAATATAATAGACGGTTATAAATTCTTTCCCTAACCATAACGTTAAAAATTCTTTTCCAAAAAGAAAAAAGCCTCCCAAAATATAGCCAACTACTAAAAACTGCATGGATCCTACTTTTATAAATAACTTATTTATTTGCTCTAACCCATCTTCTTGTGTCACTAACATCGAGATTCGAGGCAAAAATAAACCGCTGATTGCCAAGGCCAGCGACATAAAAATTAAGACAATTTGTATAGCAACTGCATAAATTGCCACATCCTCAGTTCCCTTTAATATTCCTAAAAGAACTTGATCTGTTTGCCAATAAATTTTGTCGACAATAACCGTAATAAAAATAAAAATGGCATAGACGAAGATTTCCTTTATAAATGCTTGATTATTCAATTTAAACGTAAATTTAATAGCCAATACTTTTAGACAGAATATCGCATCAATTAGTAAAAATAACACATTGTAGATGGCTACAATGTAAATCAACGTAACAGCACTTGTACCCTGTAAAAGAAAAAACAACATCGTCAAAGGCTGTATAATGACCTGTAGTAATGCTGTTAATTTAATAAAAATGAATTTTTCATAGGCTTGTAAGATAGAGGAAAATACGCTTAGTGGAAATTGTGCTGCCAAGCTTATTGTCATAATATAGCCCATTATCTTGGCTTTATTTAGCTGCTCAACAGTCAAGCTTTTTCCAAAAATAACGTCCACTTGTGAAAATAAAAGGAAGCCAATTAGTAATGTAATGAAACCAATGCCAATAAATAATTTTAGAAAGAAACCATTTAACGACGCTTCTAATGCTTTATCATCTGTCGCTCGGTTTCTAGAAATATAGCGTACAATGGCGTTGCCTAACCCTAAATCTAAAATGGAAAGGTAGCCAACAAGTACAATCATAAGTGAATATAAACCGTACTCTTCTTGACCAAGTTTCGAGATAATGATTGGCGTAAATATTATGGAAGAAATAATCGTACAACCGATTGTTATATATGAAAGAACTGCTGCAATTTTAATTTCTTTCATAAACACACCTTTTCTTTATTTTGAATAACTTTTAGGCAACACCATTGGATACAAAGATTGATACTGCTCTATTACCTGTTTAATATTGAAATTAGCTAGTACATGCTCTCTACCGAGTTTTGCCTTTTCAGCATATTGCTTTGAACTATAATTTAATGCTTTATTAATGGCTTGAGCTAACGCATGAGCATCCTTTGCAGTGACCGTCTCACCAAATTCTCTCACTAAATATTTGCAATCACCAACATCTGTCGTGATACAGCATGTCCCACTCGCTAATGCCTCCACTAATACATTTGGTAATCCCTCACCTGAGGAGGATAAAACAAACAGATCTGCTGCCGACATTAGCTGAGATATATCATCTCTACCGCCTAATAAAAAAATGACATCCTCTAAATGGGCATCCTTTATCATTTGAAGTAACTCACTATTATTCGCATCTATTTCAAGCCCTACTAAAAACATATAAAAATCCTGTCTTTCAAGCCTTAACAGCTGTAAGCTAGCAATTAAATTTTTATAATCCTTTAAAGGATCCCATCTGCCAACGTGTAATAAAATATGTCGATTCTCTACATTAAAATGCTCGAAATAATATTGCCTCTTAACACTAGGCTTAAATAAATCCGTATTAATGCCATTGACGATGACCTTATGTTGATGACTATCATAGCCAATTTCTTCATGAATCTCTTTTACTTTTGGACCACAGGAAATAATAATATCCACCTTTTTAGATAATCTCGCACAAAGCTTTGCAATTAAAATAGTTGTCCATTTATTTTCCTTTTTATCTAAATTGCTATGATGAATCCCCCAAATTAGCTTTTTTCTCCGAACTCTTGAAATAAGATAACCCAATAAGTTTGAATGGTACATCCATGTTTGGATAATGTCGCTATTTTTACATACTTTAAAACACATTAGGAATGAGCGTAGAAAATTAGATCTCAAATCACAAATATAAACATTCATATTTAATTGCTGTTGAATTAACTCGCCATACACATCCATTTCGGTCAAACAAATAACATCTACCTCATACAAATCCCTGTCAACAGATTGCAATAATCGATAAAGCATAGTTTCCGCTCCACCAAAGCCAATCGCGGTTATAATATGAGTAACTTTAATCTTTTTTTGTATACGATCATCCTCTTTTTAATTATGAGTTTAGATTTTATTTGCTTACATCAGGGCCTAAAAGGGGTAGTACTTTTAGCTGAACGAATTCTTGATTTTGAATCTTGTACATGAGCGGTTTACCCGAGCAGTTTCTCCGGTTACCTGAGCAGTTAAGAGCCCTTTCCGAGCGAGGCTTAGATTACTTGAGTATTTATAGCTTCATTTTATATGTAGTAAGTACACATCTTTTGTGCAATATCTTCTGCATTCAATCCTTTATTGTCGATCCCATTTATTATATTGCTTAGTTCAATCGGTTCGTTTTCTTTAATGATTTCATGTAGCCAATCTTCAATATTTCCGTTTATATCTAAATACTGAATTAGACCAACATTAAGATCTACTGCTCTTGGTACAGTTGCAGAAACAATTGATGGCGTGCCACATACTTGTGCTTCTAATAGGACAATTCCAAATCCCTCATATTTAGATGGTAAAATAAATTTATCGAACAACTGAAGAAGATTGATAATATCAGCACGTTGCCCTAACAGTTTTACAGATTCCTGTAATTGATTACGTTCGACCAACAAACGGATTTCTTCCTCTAAAGGACCCTCTCCAATAAATATAAATTTATAATTAATACCTTTTTGCTTTAATCTCGCGGCAAGTTTCAATAAAAACTGCTGATTCTTCACAGGAACAAAACGTCCAATATGTCCTAAAACTAAATCATTATCACGAATTCCTAATTCTTTTTTTAATAATTTCTTTTCTGCCTGTGAGAGATATTTTATTTTGTTGATATCCATTGGATTAAATAATATGTCAAAGGGTTTCTCTCCAAAACAAAATTTTCCTGCATGTGCACTACATGCAACTAGCTTCGTCGCATTCATGACACTCATTTTTTTTAGGAAAGACAAAAAATATTTATTACTCCATTCTTCTGCTACATTTGTATGACTGTGTAACACTCTACATTTGACGCCAGCCAAACGTGCCGCTAGCAATGTAAAAATAGCTCGGTAACCCGTATGATCATGGACTGCATCATATCCATTGTCTTTAATTATTTTGTATATTTTCATCATATAGGCAAGAGGACCTTGCTTTGTGATAAATTTTTGATAAAACAATTGGGAACCATGTTCTACAAAGGAGTCATGAGATCTTCCCTTATTAAACACGACAAAGTCAAAGTGGTACAATGACTTATTTGTATTAGCCCAAATGTCTAATATCATCGTTGTAATGCCACCAAAATCTGTAGTCGGAATAATATGCAAAATCTTCTTCATAGATTTTTTAGTCACCCTTACTCTATTCCATAATATTGATCATACATATTGCGCTTCATTTTAAAATTATTTAATACAATTCCCAAAATATTGGCTTGTGAAATTGTTAATATGGACTTTGATTTTAAAACTGCAGCTTTCCCAACTACACCAGAATTGACAATCAGTAAGGTTCCATCGCACTTATTGGATAAAATTTGTGCATCAGATACAAATAATAAAGGCGGAGCGTCGAAAATAACGATATCGTATTTTTCTTTGGCGATTGCCATAAAAGATATCATTGTTTCAGATGCCAGTAGCTCAGTTGGATTTGGTGGAATTGGTCCACTTGCAACAATGTCTATTCCTTCTACAAACGTTTTTTGGATCACATCTATAAACTTTTCCTGCCTAGATAATATAGAGGAGAGGCCTACACTATTGGCGAGATGAAATGTATGGTGGAGAGTCGGCTTACGCATGTCGGCATCGACAATTAAGACCTTCTTCTCCTCTTGTGAAAAAACTACACCGATATTCGCTGCGTTTGTAGACTTTCCTTCCCCCGGAATAGAGGACGTTACTAAAATAGTTTTCACATCTTGATTTGGCTGTGCAAATTTAATATTTGTACGAATCGTCCGAAACTGCTCAGATGGAATTGATTTAGCATCAGAAACAGTAACTAGCTTGCGAGCCATCAGTGATTTATTCCTCTTTTTCCTTCGCATCGAAAACATTATGGGTTCCCCCTAGACTTAGACTTCTTCCTTACTTGCGACTCTATATTACTGACCACCCCGATAACCGGTAATGATAAAATTTCTTCGATATCGCGTTCAGTTTTGATTGTTTTATCAAATGTTTCCATCATATAAGCAAGCACAAGGGCCAGAGAAAAACCAACGATAGTTGCTATTAGTATATTTAATATTTTGTTTGGTTTAACAGCTGCTGCATTTTCACTAGATTTCGCTACAGACAAAATATTGATATTGTCCACATGCATGAGCACAGGAATTTCTTCTTTAAAAACTTCGGCGACAGTATTGGCAATTTCTACAGCCCTAGACTCTTTCTCATCTTGTACACGAATATTCACTACCTGAGAATTACTCGCACTAGAGACGTCTATTTGATTCATTAATCGTTCAGGTGTGGTCGTTAGTGACAGCTTATCAATCACCTTCGTTAAAATAGCGGGGCTTTTAATAATGACGTTGTACGTATTGATTAACCGAAGATCCGTATCAACATTTTGTGCCCCTACTAGTTGCTGATTATCATAGCTTTTTTGATTCACTATTATTTGTGTTTCCGCTTCATATATGGGTGTTAAAATAAAAAAACTTACCATAGCAGCTATACCCATCGACAACATTGTAAGCACTAGGATAAAGAACCAGCGTTTTTGCAATGTTTTTACTATACTTTGCACTGTAATTTCTTCATTCACAAAAATAGATTCCCTCCTACAAATGCGGATTATTGTACTATTAATTAAGTATATTAAGTAAGCCTTACAGTTATTCGGTAAAATATTTTTACAATAACTAAGTCGAATTTTTATTTCTGTCAAATCCGCTTACTACGAAGACAAGTATATGAAGCACATTAAAATAGAGAATTTCAAATGTAGATACACCAAGTGCAGCAACAACGACGAAGACTGTAAACACCATTAGTTGTTTGTCCATTTGACTATGGCCTTTCGCAATCGAAATAAGAAAGACAGCATAACATACTAGCGACAGTAAGCCCGCCTCCTGCAATATATTTAAAAATGTATTGTGGGCATGAGAAACGCCAATTGCCCATAGTGATTCAGCACCATGTCCCCAAAAATTAAAATGCTCAAATACATATTTCCATATTTCAAGACGACCATCTGTAATATTTGTAGATTTTTTCTCCATTTTCAAAAGAATACTTTGAAACGCCTTCTGCATCATGTCAACTTCATTAATAGCTATTACTAGTATTGAGCAAGCTGCTATCAATAAAAAAATAAATTTTAATAATGGTAAAAATCTTTTTTTCATCCTTTTTACTACTAAGACAATCATAACTATTGTCACAATGGCAATTGTTAATAATGATGTACGTGCGTTTGACAGCATAATGACATACAAAGCAAATAAATAAATAATTGTATAAATCCCTAAAAGAATAGTTAATTTCAGCTGTCGGTGCCCCTCCAGCATGGCCACTATTATTTCATATAGCTTCATAAGTACCACAACCATCAAACCAATCATAGAAAATCCTAATGTATTTGGATTTTCAAATATCCCTGAAAAAGCACCGAACATAAAATGATTTTCTTGAAAACATAAAATAAGAAATGGTATATATGCTAATAAAACACCATTAAGGACAACTTCTTTCACATGCTTTCTCACGATATCATTAAAGAAAATCGCTACAGCTAAAAAAATGCAAAATAACTGAAGGCTATTTTTTAATAGTCCTAAATCCTGGTTGACCCCTGCGGATATAACACAAAAAAAAGTATATAAACTAAAAAATAGGCTGGCTTGTACATTTTGGATGATTATTTTTTTATGCATTAGAAAGGATAGAAGGATTATTACTAGGCTAATCAACAATGTTAATTTATGATAAATCCCTTCAACGGGTTGCATTAAGCTCATAAATATAAGGGCGCTAAACAGTAGCGTGGAACACAATTTCATCTGAAAATCACGCTCAATTCTAGTTAGATTGTAAAAAAATCCCACCATTTCTTCGTGTAGATTTTGTCCAATTCAAGTGGAAGTATCGGCTTGTTTGCGATGACAAGTGCATTATTCTTTAAAAGTTGATCAACAGCATCTAGCTCCTTCTGCTTTTCAAGGTAATTGAGAGCTCTGTTATAAAGAAATGGCCTCGATGTTACGTTATGCGCGTCGGATCCAAATGTATGAATATAATTCGCTCGCACTAACGCTAACGATAAACGCTGTACCTCTTTACCATAAAGACCTGTTAAACTTCCAGCCGTTATTTGCGTTAATGCACCTTCTTGAATCAACATTTCAAGTCGCGTCGGTTTTTCTCGAATGGCATAGTTTCGTTCAGGATGCGCAAGGATTGGTGTATAACCCGCTGCCTTCAACAGTATAATCATTCTTTTCGTATACGCAGGGATTGTGCTAGAGGGTAATTCTAAAAGAATGTAGTTAGAATTCGCTAATGTATGAAGCTGCTTTTGCATAATCAAAGTATGTAGTTCTTCATGTAAACGCACTTCATGCCCTGTATGCAGTATGATTGGTATCTGATGCTCCTCTAATGCTTGTCGTAAATATATTGTTTGCTCCTCTACAAGTGAATAATTAACATGATATTGTGGATGCATCACATGGGACGTACAAATTATTTCTGTTATTCCTTCACCGGATGCTTGCTGCAACATCTTTAATGATTCCGCTTTATTTTTTGGCCCATCATCAACACCGAATAATAAATGAGCATGTAGATCAATCATCTATATCACAACTTTCTTCTTTAATGACTGATTATCTAATTGGCCTTCTTCTCTTTTATGAAAAATACTTGTTAAACATGACTAACATAGTGCTTTTTTCTAGATATGTATCAGATGTTAAAGTTCAATCGGTGCTTCGGGCTATTCTAACTGTCGTTTAGGCCTTTCTATACGTCGCTTTGGCTTCTTTCCGTCGCTCCGCCTTCCTATCCGCCGCTTTGACTCTCCTTTCCGTCGCTCCGCCTTTCTATACGTCGCTTAGGCTCTCCTATGATAGAAACAATAAAAAAAAAAGAGGCTTCTCTAGATTTTCATCTAGAGAAACCTCTAACTTTCAATATTATTTCGCATACTCCACTGCACGTGTTTCACGAATGACTGTTACTTTAATATGACCTGGGTAATCAAGTTCTTCTTCGATACGCTTACGGATATCTCGCGCTAAGCGATGTGAAGCCAAGTCATCAATTTTTTCAGGTTGCACAATAATACGGATTTCACGACCAGCTTGAATCGCAAATGATTTTTCTACACCATCATAGCTTTCAGAAATTTCTTCTAACTTTTCAAGTCTGCGGATATAATTTTCAAGTGTCTCACTTCGAGCACCTGGACGAGCTGCTGATAATGCATCAGCTGCAGCTACTAAAACAGCGATAACAGATGTTGCTTCTGTATCACCATGGTGAGAAGCAATACTGTTTATAACGACTGGATGTTCTTTGTATTTTGTTGCTAACTCCACACCGATTTCGACGTGACTACCTTCAACTTCATGGTCAATTGCCTTACCAATATCATGTAATAAGCCTGCACGACGAGCTAATGCTACATCTTCACCAAGTTCTGCAGCGAGCAGGCCTGATAAATACGCGACTTCAATTGAATGTTTTAGAACGTTTTGTCCATAGCTTGTACGATATTTCATGCGGCCTAAAATCTTCATTAAATCTGGATGTAAATTATGAATGCCAATTTCAAATGTTGTTTGCTCACCAGTTTCGCGGATTTGTTCATCCACTTCACGACGAGCTTTTTCCACCATTTCCTCAATTCGAGCAGGGTGGATGCGGCCATCCTGTACAAGTTTTTCAAGTGCAAGTCGAGCAGTTTCACGACGAATTGGATCAAAGCCTGATAAAATAACCGCTTCTGGAGTATCATCAATAATTAAATCTATACCGGTTAACGTTTCCAGCGTACGGATATTTCGACCTTCACGACCAATAATACGACCTTTCATTTCATCATTTGGCAAGTTCACGACAGAAACTGTTGTTTCTGCAACATGGTCTGCTGCAAAGCGCTGCAGTGCCAGTGATAAAATTTCACGTGCTTTTTTATCTGAGTCTTCCTTCGCACGTGTTTCAGCTTCCTTCGTCATCACAGCAATATCAGTTGCTAGCTCTTTTTCTACTTCTCCTAAGATAATAGCTTTTGCTTCATCTCTAGTTAAAGCAGAAATTCGTTCTAGCTCTGTTTTTTGCGAGGCAACGAGCTCGTCCACTTTGCTTTCCATCTGTTCAATATGCTGTTGTCTTTCGGCTAGAGCCTGTTCTTTTCTCTCTAAGCCTGCTTCTCTCTTATTTAGAGCATCATCTTTGCGATCAAGATTCTCTTCTCTTTGCAATAAACGGTTCTCTTGTTTTTGAAGTTCTAAACGACGTTCACGAATGTCATTTTCTGCTTCAGTACGAAATTTGTGAGTTTCATCTTTGGCTTCAAGTAGTGCTTCTTTCTTCAATGCCTCCGCTTCTCGTTTTCCTTCTTCAACGATTGTTTCAGCAACGTGTTTAGCACCAGTGATTTTTGAGTCATTCACTTTTTTCATGTAGATATAGCTAACAGCGGCACCAACGATGAGTCCAAGCAAAGCGGAGATGATAGTAATTCCATCCATATGAACACCTCCTCTTGCTATTTAGGTAATACAGTTTCAGTAGGCGCATACATTGCATTGCCTATTTAAAGTCATAATTCAGAAATTATACATATTTAATTGTATAGCTAGCCTCAAGCTCTGTCAAGGATAGTCGGGCATCTGTTCGCCCTTCTTAAGAAAAAAGTAAGTCACCTCCATTAAGAGAATTAATTCCCACTACCTTTACACTAAGCCACATTTATAATTTTTTATTAAAAATATAAAAAGTAGTACATAGATCAACACATTTTTATGATGACGTTCTATCCGTCGTTTCGATAATTCTATTCATCCTTATTTTCTAGTATGTATAAATACAAAAAAATGCATTGCTCTCACTCTTAAGAGTGGGAACAATGCATCTTAACTTATTTCAATAAGTTAAAAATTATTTTTCGTCTTCAAGTAGAAGTTGTAACTCTTCGTCCATTTCTTCATCTTCATCATGCGCAGCAATTGTGTAAGAAGCAGATGCCATGCCATAAGAAGCACGGATTTTATTCGCGATATCATCAAGGACTGCTGTATTTTCTTTTAAATACTGCTTGGCATTTTCACGGCCTTGACCAAGGCGCTCATCACCGTAAGCATACCAAGACCCACTTTTTTGAACGATGTCTAATTCAACACCTAAATCGACAGTTTCGCCCTCTTTTGAAATGCCTTCACCGTACATAATATCAACTTCAGCTGTACGGAACGGTGGTGCTACTTTGTTTTTCACAATTTTAATCTTTGTACGGTTACCCATTATGTCATTGCCTTGTTTAATAGCTTCCGCACGACGCACTTCTAATCGAACAGAGCTGTAGAATTTAAGCGCGCGACCACCAGGTGTTGTTTCTGGATTACCAAACATAACACCAATTTTTTCACGTATTTGGTTGATGAAAATAGCAATTGTTTTTGATTTATTAATAGCACCTGAAAGCTTACGTAATGCTTGAGACATTAAACGAGCTTGTAGTCCGACATGAGAGTCACCCATATCTCCTTCAATTTCAGCTTTTGGAACTAAAGCTGCAACGGAGTCAATGACGATAATATCGATAGCACCACTACGTACTAAAGCTTCTGCAATTTCAAGTGCTTGCTCTCCTGTATCTGGTTGTGATAATAATAATTCATCAATATTGACACCTAATTTTTGTGCGTAAATTGGATCTAGTGCATGCTCGGCATCGATAAATGCTGCTTGTCCACCATTTGCTTGTACTTCTGCAATGGCATGAAGAGCAACCGTTGTTTTACCTGATGATTCAGGGCCATATACTTCAATAATACGTCCACGTGGATAACCGCCAACACCTAATGCAGCATCAAGTGCTAACGAACCACTTGAAGATGTAGCGATTTCTAAATCCGTCTTTTCACCAAGTTTCATGATAGAACCTTTACCAAAGTTCTTTTCAATTTGTTTTAACGCCTGTTCTAAGGCTGCTTTACGATCACTCATTCCTTTTCCTCCTTCGAAAACTGTTCACTGTTTTTCTCTATCTCTACTATACTTGTTTTTAAGAGAAGACGCAAGAAAAAAGCGAACGTTTATTCGTTTTTTATTCAAAATAAAAATTTGGGTAACTTTTCATTACCCAAATTTCTATTTTCACTTCTATTAGTAGCGTTTTGTAAAGCCTCTTTCTTCCAAAAGTTGCATTAAATAATGACATGTAAACTTCACCGTACGAAGTCGATTTGTATTGCGCATGCCCGATAAATGAAGTAAATACGTAATTGGCTCTTCATCACCAATTGCAATACCAATCCAAACCGTCCCTACTGGTTGATGATCATGCGCCGTAGGACCTGCCGCACCTGTTAATCCAATACCTATATCCGTACCGAATTTCTTACGTACTGTACTAGCCATGGCCGCTGCACATTCACTGCTTACAATCCCATGTGTATCTAATAATTCTTTAGAAATACCGAGCTGCTTAATTTTAGCCCCTTCTGTATACGTAACAACGCCACCGACAAGGGCATCCCCTACGCCTGGTATCTCAGCAAGCTCTGACTGAAATAACCCTGCTGTTAAACTCTCTGCCGCAGCAATTGTTAACTTATTATCTAGTAACATTTCTACTGTTTTAGAGGCAAGAGAATCATCATCACTGCCGTATTGATAGTCACCAACAAGCGCTTGAATCTCTGCCACCTTTGCGGCAATAAGCTGCTGCGCTTCTTGCTCCGTTTCTGTCTTGGCAGTTACACGTAATGTAACCTCGCCGTCAGAAGCAAGTGGAGCAACAGTTGGGTTTGTTTGTGAATCTAAAATATCTTGGACACGTACTTCGAGCTCTGCCTCACCAATCCCATAAAAGCGCATAACGTGAGATGCAATTACCCCTCCAGTATTTAACATCACACTAAGCTTTGGCTTTGCCTCAAACTGGAACATCGGCTCAAGTTCTTTGGGTGGCCCTGGAAGCAAAATATACGTACGCTCATCTTTTGTTAGTATCATGCCAGGTGCCATACCGTGATGGTTGGCAAGCACCTCACTACCTGCTAGTATTAAAGCTTGCTTACGATTATTGTCCGTCATTGGACGTCCTCGTTTTGCAAAAAATTGCTCAATATACGTCAGTGCGATCTCATCAAATTCGAGTGAAACGCCAAGATGACGAGCAATCGTTTCCTTTGTTAAATCATCCTTTGTAGGACCAAGCCCACCAGAAAAAATGATTAAATCAGCACGAGTCTCTGCAACAGAAATAGCCTTTTCTAAACGTTTCGCATTATCCCCTACAACAGTGTGATAATACACATTTATCCCTAACTCAGACAACTGGTTAGAAATAAATCTCGCATTTGTATTCGTAATCTGACCAAGCAATAACTCTGAGCCAACTGCAAGAATTTCAGCATTCATGATCCCCAAGACCTTTCTTATTTAGACTCAAGTAAGACACGTCGATTTAGATAGAAATAATCCCATCCAGACCATACTGTAAAGAACAATGCAATATATAGCATAATTTCATCAAATGGAATACCAATCAGTGTAAAGATTGTATTGTGTAAAAGCGCTGCTGCAATAGCCATAATTTGAGTCCATGTTTTAATTTTACCAAGCTGATTTGCCGCAACAACTTCTCCTTCGCCTGCCAATATTAAACGAAGACCAGTTACCGCAAACTCACGGCTAATAATAATTATTATGATCCAGGCAGGCGCCATATCAAGCTCTACCATTAAAATAAAAGCTGCTGAAACTAGCAACTTGTCCGCTAGTGGATCTAAAAATTTCCCAAATGTTGTCACAAGATTATACTTACGTGCATAATAACCATCCACCCAATCAGTTGTTGAAGCAAAAATAAAAATAAGTGCACCTATAAAATGATGAACAGGCATCTTCGCACCGAATAGTGACATTGTTCCCCAGTTGAAATCAAACATCATCACAATGACAAAGAACGGAATAAGTAAGATTCGAGAGATGGTAATTTTATTTGGAATGTTCATTTTACTAACACCTTTCATGATGAAAGAAAGTAGTCATCACTAGATGACTACTATTCTTTATTGAAATTGATGACGATGTTTTGCGTTACAATTTGCTGTGCATACGTTAAAAGCTCGTCATTAATATATACCTTAGCTTGCGCTGAATTACCTAAACGGATACGTGCGTAGTTTTGAGATGTTGCGTCGAATTCCACTACTTCACCTGCATTGTATACACGAGTATCTGTTAGTATTTCTTGTTGCTGTTGATTTCGAATACCAATAAATGTAGGACCTGATACCTCAATACGTATTTTAAATGTATCTGTACCTGCTAACGTATAAGAAGTCGTAGCTCCATCCGCTTCAATAGCTCCAGCTGAAATCGATTGCTTAACCTCTTCAGTTTGTTTTTCATCAGATGTTTCCTTTGCTGAATCTTTTGAGTCTTGTTTAGCATTCGCTTGAGCTTTTTTATCTTCTTTTTCTTTTTCTTTTTCTGTATCTATTGGTTTTACTTTTGTATCATATTCTATTTCTGATGGAATATCGTCTTTAACATCTGGTATTGCATTATTTTTAGACTGCATTAGCACCCAAATCACCACAATAATGACAATGATAAATAAACCAACGATTATTTTTGGCATTGACTCCATCATTTTATTGGAAGGTCCCTTTGAAACTTTTCTTCTACTTGGGCTATTCGTCATCGATTGACTTACTTGATCATTTTTTGTACCTGGCAGTTCGCTCTTATAGGTTTCTAAAATTTCCTCTGCGTTCAAACCTACAGCGTCTGCATATTGTTTAATAAAAGCTCGTACATAAAACGAACCAGGCATAATCGAATAATTGCCCTCTTCAATTCCTACTAAATAACGCTTTTGAATTTTCGTTATTTCTTGTAAATCGTCTAAGCTGTAGCCTTTAGACAGTCTCGCCTCTTTCAGTCGAGTCCCCAATTCTGCCACTCATAACACCTACTTTAATATTAAATTAAAAATTAAAATCCTCCAAATGAATCGGATTCGGACATCATATGGTTTTTTTCCATTATTTCATACGTAATTTCTTCATCTGGGTGATGACGTAATTCAATGATATAATCAAAATCCTCAATCTTATATTCTGAATGCTGAACAAACATATCTGGATGCTCGACGACCTTAATAGAAGGCATACTCATCATTTCACGTACTAGTTGCAAATGCCGTTCATCAGACGAACGACGCGTCACAATGCCATCTAATATAAAAATATTATTGTCACTGAATTCATCACCAGCAAGTTTATTGCGGACGGTCTGCTTAATCATTGTAGATGATAAAAAAATCCATTTTTTATTGGCACATACACTAGCCGCTACAATCGACTCGGTTTTCCCAACACGAGGCATTCCTCGTATTCCAATGAGCTTATGCCCCTCTTTTTTAAAGAGTTCAGCCATAAAGTCAACTAAAATACCAAGTTCATCTCGTACAAAGCGGAAAGTATTTTTTTCATCTGCATCTCGAGGAATATAATGACCGTGCCTCAGAGCTAAGCGATCACGGAGTTTAGGTTGTCGAAATTTGGTAACGTTGATATGTTCCATTGTCGAAACAATTGTACGAAAACGTTCAATTGCCTCATCGTTGTCTGTATGCACTAACATACCACGTCGATCCTCATCGACACCATTTATTGAAATAATATTGACACGAAGCATCCCTAAAAGTGAAGCAATATCTCCTAATAATCCAGGGCGATTCACCTGAATTTCATATTCAAAGTACCAATCGCTCAAACACACTCGTTCCCTTCCTATTAGTTAACGTAATAAATCCTTTATAAGTTCCATCATAGCTGATTTTTTATGTAATTAAAAGTTCGAATATATGGAATTACGGCGTTATTTTTAAAAACTTACTATTTTTTTAAAAAGCATTCAAAATAGGCTTACATACGTTCCCTTTTCTATGCCAAAATTGCTTCTTCATATAGAAAAAAGAGGAGATAAACTCTCCTCTTTTTTTTACTGCACATGCTTATTTTGTACAAGTTTAACGACACAATTCGCCAATGCTTCTTTTTCATCTTCAGAGGCAACGCCCCATAAATCCGACAGCACTCGCTCTTGTTCATTTTTAGGATCGACATTTGTCGCCAAATATTCGCCAATTTGTACCGCAGCCTGTTGAATCAATTTCTTTGGCATACCGCTTGATTCTGCCTGCATAACATTTTGTCCTAAAAACGATGTCCATTTTTGCCAGTTTTCTAAAATGGTCATATGTTCCTCCTCCTTTACACATGTAGTATGTGCAAAAAAGAAAATTATATGTACCAGCCACCGTTTAATCGAATTATTTGTCCCGTAACATAATCTGCTTTTCCAGAAAGATAGAAGCGCACCATTTCAGCAACATCCGTAGTTTGCCCAATTTTACCTAAAGGAATGTCCTCCAAAATATATACAAGCTCCTCTTCACTTAAATGACTATTCATCGATGTATCAATAAAGCCCGGTGCAATAGCATTCACACGAATTCGTGACAATGCCGCTTCTTTCGCATAGGACTTTACAAAAGCATGCTGGGCTCCCTTCACAGTGGCGTAAAGTGCTTCACCAGCGGACCCGGCCTCTCCCCAAATGGAACCGATAAAAAGCACATAGCTGACATCATGAGCGCGAAGCTTTGATGAAAGCAATGCCGTCAGACGCATAGGATTTTGTACATGCACACGCCATAATGCTTCCATATCCTCCATTGTAGTATCTTCAAGTAGAGAATAATGCGCCTGACCATTCGCAAATACAATCGCTTGCACATTAAAAATTTGAGATGCTAGCGATTGCGCCCCAGATATTTTCGAAAAATCCCCCTGTACAAGCATAAACTCCTGTGCAGGGAAATTTTCTGAAAGAGAGCAGTATAAAGCCTGAGCTGCTTTCTCATTGTTTGAAAAGTGTATGTAGATGGACCAACCATCATCTGCCAGACTCCGACAAATAGCACGGCCAATCTCACCCGATGCACCTAACACGAGGGCAAACTTTTTCACTGTTCGCCCTTCTCTGTAGGTAAAATTTTAAAGACAGTTTGTTGAGCTTCACCTTGAATCGAAGAAAATGCTTTTTTCAAATCATCAATCGTTAGTTCTTCAAGTACCGGCACAACATCAAACAAATTCATCTCATTAAACGAATAACGTGTAAATTGGTTTGCGATAAATTCAATAGAGTTCAGTGCACGTAAGAAGAAACCTATTTTTTTACGTTTCACTCGTTCTAAATCGGCACTTTCAAATTGTGCATTTCCTTCATACTTTGCCAATTCTTCTTTAATTGCCTTTTCCAATGCAGCAGGTTCGGTTGAATCCGAACCAATCATAGCAAAACCAAAACCACTTTCTAACGTAAAATCAAAGGCATACGTTTCATCAATTAAACCATCTTCATAGACACGCTCATAAAAATTAGATGTACGTCCAAAAATAAGTTCAAGTGCAATTTGAACAGACAGCTCATGCTTTAACATGTCACGACCAGAAAGATTCGTTTCTTTTGCTTTTAAGCCTACATAGACCTTAGGCTTTTGTACATCCATATGCAATTCACGCTCTTTGACAGCAACCTCTGTCGGCTCCTGATCAAAGAAGCGTTGAATTGGAGTTGGTTCAGGGAATTCTTTTTTGTTTTGATTGTCACGAATAAACGTCATCATTTCATTAGGATCCACAGCACCAATGACAAATAATAGCATATTGGACGGATGATAAAATGTATTGAAGCACGTATATAAATGATCCGCTGTAATGCCGTCAATCGACTCTATTGTGCCAGCGATATCAATTTTGACTGGGTGATTATGGTACATGTTTTCGATTGTGCCAAAATACAGGCGCCAATCTGGCTGATCATCGTACATCGTAATTTCCTGACCAATAATGCCCTTCTCCTTATTGACTGTAGCTTCTGTAAAGTAAGGCTCTTGAACAAAATTTAATAATGTTTCAGTACTTTTGTAAATATTGTCTGTCGATGAAAATAAATACGCCGTACGTGTAAATGACGTAAAGGCATTGGCCGAAGCACCATACTCACTAAACTTTTGGAAGACGTCTCCATCTTCTTTTTCAAACATTTTATGCTCTAAAAAGTGGGCAATACCATCTGGTACAGTAATGCTTTCTGTTTCACCCATTGGCATAAATGTACGGTCAACAGAGCCGTACTTTGTTGTGAACGTCACAAATGTTTTTGAAAAGCCCTTTTTCGGTAAAATATAGACATCTAAGCCATTCTCTAGTTTTTCATAATACAAAGTTTCATCTAATTGTTTGAATTCAATTGTTTTCATTGTGCGGCTTGCTCCTTTCCACATAAGAAATAGACCGCTTCTAGCTGTACTTGCTTCGCCATTTCAACAACATCTTCCTTCGTAACAGCTTTCCATTTATTTGCCCAGGTTTCAACAGCGAATTCCTCAGGTAAATCTTTATATTGGTCAAAAATTTCTATTTGTCCTCGGGCAGAATCCAATGATTCTTTTAGCTGATTCGTCAGCATTGCCTTTGTTTGCTCTAATTCTAAATTCGTAATATCACCTGCTTGCATAACAGCAAGTTGTTCCTTAATAAGTGATAGTGCCTTTTCTTCATTCTTTGGTTCGATGCCAGACACAACAAAGACTAAGCCATAATGTGATGCATATGAGCTAGACGCATAGTAGGCTAAACTTTCCTTTTCGCGAACATTCATAAATAATTTGGCATGAGGATAACCACCGAACACCCCGTTAAAGATTTGCATTTTTGCGAAATCTGGATTACCAAATCGTACTGGTGTACTAAAGCCAATATGCATCTTTCCTTGCTTCATCTCTTGTTGTTCACGTACATAATCATTTTGTGGTTGCTGTTGTGGAAGTACAGCAGGAATTTCTTCAGGTGTACGATCATTAAATGGTAGCGCTTTTTTCAACTTCGCCACGATTTCGTCTTCATTGATATCACCTGCGACATAAATGTCTATTTTATCGTTAGCAAGCATGGATTGGTATGCTTCAAACAATGATGCTGAGGTAATATTTTGAATGTCCTCGACAGTTCCATTAGCAGAAATAGACGCCGGTTCATTCGGTCGTAAAATTTGCTGAAGGCGTTGCTGTGCAAAACGAGATTTATCGTCAAAAATGGATTCAATACGCTGAATAACCGTTTTCTTTTCACGTTCCACAATAGATTCCTTAAATACACCGTTTTCTAAATTCGGTTCAAATATTGCTGTGTGCAATAAACCAATCACTTCATTTAAAACACTTGTATTTGCCAAGTAATGATCATTAACGGCTTCTACATTCATCAGTACTGTATGTTCATTGCCACGCTTAGATGTGTCAAAATACAACACTGTGCCATACAAGTCATCTAAAAAACTACGGAATGCAGCTGTTGTTGTATATTTGGCATTGCTGTGTTGCAAAACATTTGTTAACACCGTGCGTTCAGAGGCACTTTTGGCCGTTAATGCTCTTCTCCATTTAATTGAAAAGTTTACGGTTTTAAATTGGGTTGTTTGTCGGATATGCAAATTGACACCTTTTGCAAAAGGTATTGTTTTAAACATATGGGAACCCTCCTATCTTTCTTAATATAACAATGTACTACACATACTATACATGTCTATTGTCTATAATTGCAAAAAGAATCCAAAGTATGTATATAAATATGTAAAATTACATGAGGTTTGTTGAAAAAGATTAATTTCCAACCTTTATTTTCCCAAACATTAGTGCTATGTACAAAAAAAGACTGAGCATTTTCGCCCAGTCTTCCTCGATAGATCTGTTTTTATTAACGTTTACCTTTAATATAAGGTTGCCCACTAGCCTTCGGTGCATTCGCTTTACCGATAAATCCTGCTAATGCAAGAATTGTTAATACGTACGGTAAAATTTGTAGGTAGACAGCAGGAATGTCTTGAATGTAAGGAATACCGCTCCCTGCAATACTTAACGTTTGTGCTACTCCAAAGAATAAGGCTGCACCTAGCGCACCAATCGGATGCCATTTCCCGAAAATCATTGCTGCAATGGCCATAAAGCCTTGCCCAGCAATTGTTGCATGTGAGAAATTAAGTGTAATTGATTGTGCATAAACTGCACCACCAAGACCACCTAATGCCCCAGAGATAACAACAGCAATATAACGCATTCTATTAACTTTTACGCCCATTGTATCTGCAGCCATTGGGTGCTCACCAACAGCACGTAAACGTAACCCAAATGGTGTTTTATAAATGATAAACCATGCCCCAATAGCTACTGCAAAAGCTAAAATTGACGTACTATAGACATCACGGAATAATAATGGACCAAGGAATGGGATATCCTGTAAATAAGGGATACCAAAACGGTCTATTGATTGGGTAATCATATCCGTTTGACCTTTATCATAAATCATTTTTACTAAGAATACAGATACCGCTAAACCTAATAAGTTGATAGCAACCCCCGATACCGTTTGATCGGCACGGAAGGAAATAGACGCAACTGCATGGAGAAGTGAGAAGATTCCTCCAGCAATGACAGCTGCCAGCATCGCCACCCAAATGGTTGCTTCACCGAATGTTGAAGCATATTCTAAATTGACATAAATACCAACAAATGCACCAACAATCATTAAACCTTCAAGTCCGATATTTACTACACCAGAACGTTCAGAGAATACGCCACCGATTGCCGTAAAAATTAAAGGTGTTGCATAAAGAATTGCAGAAGGGATGATGAAATATAACATTTCTAAAAAGCTCATGTTATTGCCCCTCCTTTTTCTTGCTCAATTTTTGTAATGCTACTCGTATGATATAACCTGATGCTACAAAGAAAATAATTAACGCAATAATAATAGATACGATTTCCTCTGGAATACCCGCAGCATTTGGCATATTTAGCGCTCCGTATTTAAGTGAGCCGAATAATGAAGCCCCAAAAACTACTCCTAGTGGTGTGTTGGCACCAAGTAAGGCAACGGCGATACCATCGAAACCTATACCAGTAAAGCCTGGTTTAATAGAGGCGTTTCCGAAAGTACCTAGTGCCTCCATCGCACCACCAAGACCTGCGAACATACCTGAAATCGTCATAGCTAAAATAATGTTTTTATTAACGCTCATACCCGCATATTCTGCAGCATTCTTGTTAAATCCTACTGCTTTTAGCTCATAGCCACGTGTAGTTTTTTCTAATATGAACCACATAACAACTACCATTAACAGTGCAACAATGATCCCATAGTGAAGACTTGAATTGTCTGTAAGCTCTCTTAAAAACGGAGAACGTAAAGAAGCCGATTCATGAATTCGTTCTGTTTTAAAGCCACCGTCGGACAATTTACTAATCACTGCATTCGCAATATAAAGCGCAGTATAGTTTAACATAATTGTCGCAATTACTTCGTGAACTTTAAATTTCGCTTTTAAGAAACCTGCAATAAAGGCCCAAAATGCACCAGCAGCTGCAGCCGCCAGTAATGCTAATGGTAAATGAATAACTTTAGGTAGTTCAAATGCATATCCTACCCAAGCTGCTGCTAGCCAACCTAAAATTAGCTGACCTTCAACACCGATGTTGAACAGTCCCGTACGGAAGGCAAATGCTACTGCAAGACCTGCCAAAATGTACGGTGTTATTTGACGAATTGTGTTCCCAATTGAATATGAATCTCCAAAAATACCTGTCCAAAGGGCCATATAACCTTGTACTGGGTCATAGCCGCTGACTAACATCACAATAGCCCCAACAATTAAACCGATAATGATAGAGATGATAGGAACGAGTATATTAATGACACGATTTGACATTAGTCGTTCCCCTCCTTCGCACCATGCATATTATTTTTACTACTTTGTCCTGCCATTAATAGGCCAAGCTCTTGTTCTGTTGTTTCTTTCGGATTTAACTCATCAACAATTTGACCATCATAAATTACAGCGATACGGTCCGAAACATTCATGACCTCATCTAATTCAAATGAAATTAATAGTACTGCTTTTCCTTTATCACGTTGCTCGATCAGGCGAGAGTGAATAAACTCAATAGCACCTACGTCAAGACCACGTGTTGGTAATGCCGCAATTAATAAATCTGGATTACGATCAATTTCACGACCGATAATTGCTTTTTGTTGGTTACCACCTGAAAGGGCACGTGCTGGTGTCATTTCACCATTACCAGTACGCACATCATACTCTTCGATAATTTGGCGTGCTTTTTCAGAGACCTTCTTGTAGTCCATGACAAAGCCCTTAGCGATTGGAGACTGGTAATATGTTTGCAGCGCGATATTATGGCCAATTGGGAAATCTAATACTAAACCGTGCTTATGGCGGTCTTGTGGGATATGCCCAACGCCTTCCTCTGTAATTTTTCGAGGCTTCATATTTGTAATATCTTTGCCATTTAATTTAACGTTACCACTTTTAATTTTACGTAGGCCTGTAATAGCTTCGATTAATTCGGATTGCCCGTTACCATCAATACCGGCAATACCAACTATTTCACCTTTACGAACTTTTAAGCTTAGACCTTTTACTTTATCAATATTGCGGTAGTCTGTAACGACTAAGTTTTCAATCGTAAGCGCTTCTTCAGTTGGTTTTGCTTCAGTTTTTTCGGTTTTAAATTCGACTTGACGACCTACCATCATTTCTGCTAATTGGTCAGGATTTGTTTCAGCTGTTGTAACTGTTCCAATCCCTTCACCTTTTCGGATAATCGTCACACGGTCAGAGACTTCCATAATTTCTTTTAGCTTATGCGTAATCAAAATAATAGATTTACCCTCTGCAATTAGGCGTTGCATAATCTGAATAAGCTCTGTAATCTCTTGTGGTGTTAAAGATGCAGTCGGTTCATCAAAGATTAAAATTTCTGCACCGCGGTATAATGTTTTTAAAATTTCAACACGCTGTTGCATCCCCACAGTAATATCCTCGATTTTGGCATATGGATCAACATCTAAACCATATTTTTCAGAAAGTGCTTGTACTTTCTTTGCCGCATCTTTAATGTTAACAATCCCCATTTTTGTAGGTTCAGAACCTAAAATAATGTTCTCTGTCACTGTAAAATTTTCCACTAACATAAAGTGTTGATGGACCATACCAATCCCTAAATCATTAGCCACATTCGGGTTTGTAATTTTTACAGCCTTCCCACGAACTCGAATTTCGCCACCCTCTGGTTGATACAAACCAAAAAGAACGTTCATTAAAGTCGATTTACCTGCACCATTTTCGCCTAGCAATGCATGGATTTCGCCTTTTTTCAGTTGGAGGGTGATGTTATTATTCGCCACGAAACCACCGAATTCTTTTCGGATTCCTAGCATCTCAATCACGTATTCCAAATTTGTCACTCCCTTAATAGGCACTTTTGTAAAATAAAATTTGCCGTGCGTATTAGTATCTGCCGCTTTGACTTTTGGTACAGATAAGCAATACGTCCAGTTTTTGAAATGTTATTTAGATTTTTTTGAGACAACATTAATTTGATATTAATAAACGAGTCTACTAATCTAAATGCTAGCCATAATCACTGTTAGCCCAACGTTTTTCACATCGTATAACATTGACTTCAGCCAAAGGTTTTATCTTCTTTCAGTGGGCATTATGAAACCCAATTAACCATAAACTCACGCATATCTTAACCCAACAATAGAGGTAGATATCTTCTGAATGAAGAAAAATTAATACAGGAAAGGTCATCGTTAGAAACCTTTCTTCTATTAACTTGTTACCATCTTACTATTCTTACGATAAACTCATAGAAAAATTACTACCTCTATGGTAAATAAAAATATAGTCTAATTGAGTATTGCAAATAGTCGAAATATAACGATAGATTAAAAAATCATCATAAGGGTCTTCTAAAAGTCCCTTATGATGAGTAAAAGATGAATTATTTTTTCACTTTTTCTGGAACTTTAATTTCACCTTTAGCAATTTTTTCTTTATATTCGTCAATGACAGCTTGAACATCTGCTGGGATTGCACCACGAGAATCTGCAAGTTTCACACCGTCTTCAGCTAAACCATAAGTAAGCGTTTGACCACCTGGGAATTCACCGTTTTTCGCTTTATTAGAAATATCTACTACTGCTGTGTTAACACCTTTTAACATAGAAGTTAAAGTTACATTTGTTTTATCGTCAATTTTACCTTCTTCGTATTGGTCAGCGTCTACACCAATTACCCATACATTTGCATTAGGATCTTTTTTCTTACGTTCTTTTGCCTCAGAGAATACACCGTTACCAGTTGCACCAGCAGCGTGGAAGATTACATCTACACCTGAAGAGTACATGCTGTTTGCAGTAATTTTACCAAGATCAGCTTTATCGAATGCACCAGTGTATTTTTTTTGGATTTCGATATCTGGATTTACAGCTTTTGCGCCTTCAACGAATCCAGCCTCGAAGCGGTTAATAACTGGAATATCTACGCCACCTACGAAACCGATTTTACCTGATTTAGACATTTTTGCAGCTGCTACACCAGCTAAGAAAGCGCCTTCTTGCTCTTTGAACATTACATTAACAACGTTATCTGCTTTTACTTCAGCGTCGATTAATGCAAAATTGTTATCTGGGTTTTCTGTAGCAATAGCTTCAACTGCGTCAGCCATCATGTAACCGATACCAAAAACTAAATCGAAGTCTCGACGTATTAAGTTGTTTAAGTTTGTTTCATAATCTGCGTCTGTTTTTGATTGTAAGTAGTCGAAGCCGCCCTTACCTTTTTCTAGGCCATGTTCTTTACCGTAAGCTTGAACACCTTCCCAAGCAGATTGGTTGAATGATTTATCATCAACGCCACCTACGTCCGTAACCATTGCTACTGAGAACGCTTCTTCTTTGTTGTTTTCGCCTGATGTTGCATTTTCATTTTCTTTTGCAGGTTTTTCTTCGTCTTTCGCACCACATGCACCTAGGATTGCACTAGCTGCTAAAACTGATGTTAATACTAAGCCAAATTTACGTTTTTTCATTTTGATAACCCCCCAAAGGTAATGTAATTAGCAGGAAAAATATTTAGAAATGTTCTACACCCGTTTACGAACTACATGGAAGCTGAATTTATCAGCTCTGAAATAATTTTTTGAATATAACACTACTTGATCATGATCATCGTAGTGCAACTGCTTTAATACTAAAAGAGCTGTTTCACGGCCACAATTTAAAATCGGTGATGCTTGCTCATGATACCCAACTGGATCAATATATGTCACAGCATAGGCAACATGAATTTTACCGGATTGTTCAAGTGCCGAGAAAAGTGAAACTTCTTTTTTTTCTACAAAGTCAGTTGGCAGAAAGCTTGCAGGTAGTCTGTCAATGCAGTATACTACTGGTTCACCATCTGCTGTTCTGACACGTTCAATCGTGAGTATTTTATCTCCGCCATCACATTGGAAGCGTTTTAAATCTTCCTCAGAAGGTATGTTTTCCGTCGCTTTTAAAAAGCGGGAACCGGGTTCCATACCTGCTGACTCGATCATAGAAGAAATGCTCGATAAATGCTCGATACCTGATGTAAACAATGGCTTAGGGTTTACAAACGTCCCCACCCCATGTCGACGCACTATGACATTTTCTTCTTCCAACAGCCGTAGCGCTTCTCTAAGTGTTGCTCGACTTACTCCTAGTGATTTCGATAATTCAAACTCTGAAGGCAGTTTTTCATTTTCTTTAAAAACGCCTGTATCAATGTCAGACTTTAAACGATCAATTACTTGAAGATAGAGATGACGATGATCTGCTTTAATAGTCACATATATCACCACCAAAATCAGAGATCAGACATCTGATGTACAACATTCCTACTAATCGTTCATAAATATAACATTTTTGCAGAATGAAATAAACAGTTTTAAATAAAATCTGTTATAGAATTCACCCTTTCTCCACAACCTTTTCAAATTAATAGACAAAAATACAATATTATCCACTAATTTGTTATTATTTTTGTGTTAATTATCATATTGATGAATGAGCACTTGACGAGGTTTACTACCCTCAGAAGGCCCGACAATACCGCGTTGTTCCATTTGATCAACAATACGCGCAGCTCTTGAATAGCCGATACGGAAGCGTCGCTGCAACATGGAAACAGAAGCTGTCTGCATACTTACCACTAATTGCACAGCTTCATCAAATAACTCATCCGTTTCCTCTAAAACGGTTTCTTCTTCGGTCGGTATCATCTCTTCCTGATACTGCGCCTTTTGCTGTTCTATAACAAAATTAACGACCGATTCAACTTCTTGATCTGATAAAAAGGCACCTTGCACCCTTTTTGGTTTAGATGCACCGGCAGGTAAAAACAGCATATCTCCTCGACCGAGTAAACGCTCTGCTCCCCCCATATCTAATATCGTTCTTGAATCAATTGCTGACGATACCGCAAAGGCAATGCGCGAAGGAATATTTGCTTTAATAACACCTGTCAAGACATCTACACTTGGTCGTTGAGTTGCAATTATTAAATGAATCCCTGCAGCACGTGCCATTTGTGCTAAACGTGTAATAGAATCCTCAACATCACCTGATGCAACCATCATTAAGTCCGCTAACTCATCTACAATTACCACAATATAAGGTAATTTCGGATGTTTTTCATCCGTTTGCTCATTTACCTTTTGTACATGGCCATTATAGCCCTCAATATTACGTGTACCTGTATGAGAAAATAAATCGTAGCGGCGTTCCATTTCTGACACTACTTTCTTTAGTGCCTGAGACGCTTTTCGTGCATCTGTAACTACTGGTGCCAGTAGATGCGGAATTCCGTTATAGACGTTTAATTCCACCATCTTTGGGTCAATCATCATGAGTTTTACTTCATGAGGTTTCGTACGCATTAGTATGGACACGATAATACCATTTATACACACACTTTTCCCACTGCCCGTTGAACCTGCAACAAGTAAATGCGGCATTTTATTAAGCTCTGCAAGTACCGCTTGCCCTGTAATATCACGACCAAATGCGACTTGCAGTAACGCTTCCGGCTTTGCTCCATCTTTAGATTCTAACACTTCACGCAGTGTGACAATGGCTACCTCACTATTCGGTACTTCAATGCCGATTGCAGACTTTCCAGGAATAGGTGCCTCCATACGAATATCCTTCGCGGCAAGTGCTAAAGCAAGATCGTCCTGTAAGTTTACAATTTTACTCACTTTCACGCCCACATCTGGCAATATTTCATATTTCGTTACAGCCGGACCTAAATGAACTTGCGTTACTTTGGCCTTTACACCAAAGCTTTGCAATGTTTGCTCAAGTTTTTTTGCATTTGCTTGAATAACAGAATATTCACCACTTTGGTCATGTTGTGGTGGTAATTGTAATAAACTATACGAAGGAAGTTGATAATCTGCATTTTCTACAGCATCTGCCCCTTCAATATGGACATCATCAACTATCTCTCCATGTTCAACACCTTCATTTTCAGCAGTTGCAAATACTTCTCGTTCATGGGATACATTTTGAGTAAAAGCAGAAATAATTGGTTCATGAGAAACCTCTTCCTCTTCTTCCTCATATATCTCAGGTGTCTGATTGACAGCAGCAATTTCATCCTTGCTTTCTACTTTTGAACGACGATTTTTAGGTTTCTTTGGCACATTTTTTTTCTTTTCACGATGTTTCTTTTGCCATTTGCCAAAAAGGTCGGGCATTTTTTCCGCTAAATATGGAACAAGCGCCTTTCCTGTTACTAAAATTAACCCAATAAAGAAAATAACCCACGCGACGACCTTCGCTCCTGTTGCCTCAAATAATACATGTAGCGCACTAAATAACAGTGCACCAATCATACCACCGCCAAGTGCATCACTTCGATGAATGACACCCTCTGTATTAATTAAAATTCGCCAAGACTCTCGCAAAACAGAATCTGATAATAAACCACCAGATTTCGATAATTGTTCAAAAAGAATACCATGACTAAAAATGGTTAAACTCATAACGATTAGGAGCATACCTAATATTAGACGATCCTTCATGCTTACTTTTTTTCGACCAATCATAAGCAACAGTGCAATAAATATAAGCATAAACGGCACAGCAAAATGTATATTTCCAAAAAGAAACATTGCTATTGTTTGCAGGACACGTCCAATCATGCCATATTCAAAAATCATAATAACCGCTATCGCAATTAAGATGAGTCCTAAAATTTCATACATAAGCGGGTGCATTTCTTTTTTTTCTGTTGTTGCTTTTCCTTTAGTGATTTTTCGCTTTTTACTAGTCGCCATCTATTCCACCTTCTTTTGCAGTCCATTCTATATATGTAGCGAATAATAACATGTAGAACTTGATTATTTCAAAAAAAAGGCTCATTACCATAGCGTGGGGTGATTTCCGTTCCAACTGAGTGCTTGCCGGAGCGTCCGATGAGCCGATTCTCTTGCGCTCCGGGGTCTTATCCACCTATAGAGGCGGGAGACTTCTTTAGCTGACGTGTCACTTTCGTTACAAAAAACATTGCTGAAAGAAGTTAAATCCCCAAGGAGTCACCCAGCCTTCACAGCCATCAACCTATATACATAGCTTGCGCTTTAACAAAGGTCATCCCCAACTTTTAGTAACGGGCCAAAAAAAGGATTTTCCACCGTTCACATTCGGTTAGAAAATCCTTTTTCATTCATTTCTTACTCAAAGCTTCAACGATGAGTTATTTTTAATATTCCATAATGATTGGGATAATCATTGGGCGGCGTTTTGTTTTTTGGAATAAATACGTATTCAGTGTATCTCGAATTTCTTGTTTTATGTTTGTCCATTCAAACGTATCTTTACCCACGTATTTTTCAATAACATTTTTAGCAATATCAGAAGCTTCCACCATTAATTCCTCTGATTCGCGTACATATACGAAACCACGCGATAAAATTTCCGGACCAGATGCAATTTTCTTTTGAGCACGATTTAATGTTACTACAACAATGAAAATACCATCTTGTGATAATAACTTACGATCGCGTAGTACAATGTTACCTACATCGCCAACACCAATACCGTCTATCAAAACATTACCAGCTTGTACACGACCACTCATTCGCATTTTACCATTTTTGTACTCTACAATATCACCTTTATCAGCGATAAAAATTTGTGATTTTTGCATACCTAGCTGTTGAGCAAGCTTAGAGTGAGCAATCAGCATGCGGTATTCACCTTGCACAGGGATAAAGTACTTTGGTTGCATTAAGTTAAGCATTAACTTTAAATCCTCTTGGCTACCGTGACCTGACACATGTACATTTTTGCTAGATGTCAGAATTTCAGCACCTGCTTTTGCGATGGAGTTCATCGTATTAGCCATCTGTACTTCCATACCTGGAGATGGTGTAAAAGTAATTAATACTGTATCATTTTTCTTAATTTTAATGTCTCGGTGATGTTTACGGACAATTTTTTCTAATGCATCAAGTGGCTCCCCTTTATTACCTGTTGCAATAATAATAATCTCATCATCTTGATACTTTTGCATTTCTGAGATAGGGATGATTGTATCTTCCTCTACCGTTAAGTAGCCTAGCTGTACACCTAAATCCACAGCTTTCTCTAAAGGTTTTCCTACAATGGCTACTTTACGGAACGATTTTTGAGCTTGTGTAAATACTTGTTGAATTCGAATAAAATTCGATGCATAAACGGCAACTAAAATACGACCTGGCGCTGAATGGAATGTTTTTGATAATTGCTCTTCAATCACAATCTCAGATGTCGTATAACCTGGTCGCTCAGCTTCACACGACTCAGATAGCAGAATAAATACGCCCTCTTCCCCTAACTGTGCCATTTTTGCTAAATCAGGCTTAAATTTACCTGTCGCTGATTGATCGAATTTAAACTCACCTGTATGAACAATTGCTCCTTCAGATGTATGGAACACTACCCCTAACGAATCGGGAATACTATGTGTTGTATGGAAGAATGTCACATACGTTGAGTTAAAATTCATACGACTACGGTTTGTAACCTCAAAGAATTTCACCTGATGTGGTGCAGGTAAATCCTTTAAATGTTCTTTTGCAAGTGCAATTGTTAATTTTGACCCGTACACTGGCGCTTTCAATTTTTGTAATACGTAGGCAATCGAGCCAATTGCATCTTCATGACCGTGCGTTAAGAAAATCCCTTTTACACGATCTTTATTTTCCTCCAAGTACGCAATATCTGGAATGACGATATCAATGCCCAACATTTCGTCTTCAGGGAACATTAAGCCGCTATCGACTACAAATAGCTCTTCATCAATTTCTACTACGTACATTGCTTTTCCAATTTCGCCCACGCCACCAAGTGGGATGATGCGAATTAATTCATTTTTCTTTTTTGTCAATTTATTTCCTCCTAAAAAATATCCCGAACAGCAACCACTTAACATTCATTATACGATTTGCAAAGCTTTTGCACAAATTAAAAATACATGTTTTGTAATGGGAACAGAAAATAATTGTGAATTTATATTACCATTAGGTGGAAATGAATGTGAGGATATAGTGTAGTGAAGGGTCTAAATTTTGTCTTTTAAATGCAAAAACCATTTAAAGCAGGCGGGATTTATCATTGCTAGGATGTTCATATACTTTTGCATAGATGGTACTAGCGCCTGAGCGTTTTTGATGTTACTTGAGCCGGTCTCCTTCTACCCAAGCAAATTCCGCCGTTGCTTGAGCGATTTTCACGTCCTATTCCTAAAAAGAAAAAAGACTTTAGACAAACCTAAATTTCAAGTTTGTCTAAAGTCTAAAGGGGCTAATATGAATTAGCCCCCATTACAATTTAGCTAAAGCTACTTATTTTTCTAAAGCTTCTCGCCTTTTCTTGATACGTATCCCAAATTCGGTCAAAGTTTGCTTTTTCTTCATCCGTCATTTCCATCATTGGCAGACGAACATTGATTGTATCAAAGCCTAATTTGGTCATCGCATATTTTACAGGCGAAGGGTTTGGTTGTGCGAACAGCGCACGTACAAGTGGTAGTAATGCTCGGTGAATTTTGGCTGCTAGCTCGTGATTACCTTCTTCAAACGCTTTAATCATTAATTGCATATCATTTCCAACAACATGGGCAGCCACTGAAATAATGCCTGCTCCACCAATTGCTAGTAGTGGAAGTGTTAAACCATCATCCCCACTATACACTAAGAAATTATCTTCTGAATCAACATTTTCAATAATATCGCCCATTTGAACTAAATTGCCGCTCGCTTCTTTAATCCAAGCAATATTAGGAATTTTACTTAAAGCAACGGATGTTTCATAGGCAACATTAATGCCTGTGCGTCCTGGCACATTATACAGCATGACAGGTAAACTTGTTTCCTTAGCAATTGTTTCAAAGTGTGCAAAAATACCACGTTGATTTGGCTTATTATAATATGGTGCTACAAGCATAATACCATCTGCACCATTTTCTTCAGCCTTGTGCGTCATTGCAATAGAGTAAGCAGTTTCGTTATCCCCTGTACCTGCAATAACGGGTACACGACCAGCTACTTTTTCTACTGTAAAGCGTACAACTTCAATTTTTTCTTCTGTGGACATAGTTGGATTCTCAGAGGTTGTGCCACATGCAACAATACAATCTGTACCATTATCAATCAAATGATTAATAATACGTTCTAGTTCTGGATAATTAATCGTGCCATCTTCTTTGAACGGCGTAATCATCGCCGTACCAATTCGACCTAAATTCATCCTTACACCCCTCTTATAGTAAGTTATCCTCAAGCAATGCTTCTGCAATTTGGATTGAGTTCAATGCAGCGCCTTTCAAAAGATTGTCGGAAACGATCCATAGGTGGAATCCTTTTTTGTTGTCTAAATCTTGACGGATACGTCCTACAAAAGTAGCATCTTCCCCTTCTGCATAGATAGGCATTGGGTAAGTTTGTGTTGCAATATCATCTTGTAATATCACACCTGGTGCACTGCGTAATACTTCAAACATCTCTTGTACCGTTGCTTCTTTTTCTAACTCAATATAAACAGATTCAGAATGTCCTGAAACGACTGGCACACGAACGCAAGTTGCAGCTACTTTAAGTTCTGGTGCATGCAAGATTTTCTTCGTTTCATTAATCATCTTCATTTCTTCATATGTAAAGCCATTGTCTGTAAATTTATCAATTTGCGGAATGACATTACGAGCGATTGGATAATGACGTTTGTCACTACCAGAAGGCAAAATATTTGCTGCTACATCCTTACCTGCATCCCAGTTTTCACTTTGTGCCTTTAATTCCTGAATAGCAGAAACACCTGCACCTGAAACTGCTTGGTATGTCGATACGATAATTTTTGTTAAGCCAAATGCATTACGAATAGGTTCAAGTGCTGCCATCATTTGAATGGTAGAGCAGTTTGGATTCGCAATAATTCCTTTATGCTTAGCAAGATCACCTCGATTTACTTCAGGTACAACTAGTGGCACCTCTGGATCCATGCGGAAATGGCTCGTATTATCGATCACTACTGCACCGCGTTTTGCCGCTTCTGGTGCTAGCACGGCTGAGACCGAACCACCAGCTGAGAATAAAGCGACATTCACGCCCTCAAAAGCTTCAGGTGTCGCTTCTTCTATTGTATAGGTCTTACCATTAAACTCGATTGGTTTTCCTGCTGAACGAGCAGAAGCTAAAAACTTAATATCTCCGATTGGAAAATTACGTTTAATTAGTTGCTCCATCATTTTTGTTCCTACTGCTCCTGTTGCCCCAACCACTGCAACTGTTAACTGCTTTGTCATCTATCATCTCTCCTTGAGTACAAGTTACATAATGTGTGCTATTGTATCATAAAAATACTGAAAATTGTGTGTAATTCATGAATTATTTTAAATATTGTATCAACAGGGGTTGTAATTGCTTTTTCTCAGTAATAGCTTCGTGAACAGTGCCGACCATTTGTTCAAAATCAGCAATCAAAGAATTGGGTTTTGAATGTGGTGAGTCCTGCCCAAATGGAATAAAGTAAATGTTTTTGGTATTTAGCAGTTTCATAATATTCAAGCCATTTAAGCCAAGAGCATCATTTGTTGAAATGCCTAGAATAACAGGCGAACCATTACGCAACGTTGCCTTAGCAGCCATTAACACCGGGCTATCTGTTGCTGCATTAGCAAATTTACTAATACTATTGCCTGTCATTGGTGCTATAACCATCGCATCAAGTGGATTAGATGGTCCGAATGGTTCTGCCTCTTTAATAGAAGAAATAACCTTTTCACCAGTCAATTCTTCTATTTTTGCGATCCACTCTTCCCCAGTACCAAAACGCGTAGCCGCATGTAAAACGGAGTGCGTAATGATTGGGATAACTGTTGCCCCTGCATCTATAAAGTTTTGAATTTTAGGTACTACATCCTCATACGTACAGTGCGAGGCTGTAATACCTAAACCAATTCGTTTCCCCGTTAACAATTTTCTTCCTCCTCTATTGCCTTGCACAGTATTGTAGCCGCATCATGTGCAAAGTATTTCCCGGGTAATGACGGCAATAGCACGTACGTTTGTAGTTGATCAGCGTCTATATCTAAACATCCAGGCTCCGAAGCCAAATCATATAGCACAGTCGGGACATGCTCTTGGAATGATTCAGTAATCCACTTAGCTGGAATTGTATTTATAAAAATTCCATCACTAATTGACCACTCGCGATCATCTAAATTCGTAGCTCTATAACCATATGCTTTTGCTTCACTCACTTGTACAACCGAACGCGCTACAATATGGACATTAGCGCCCATCTTGACGAGTAAAGATGCGAGCATTTTGGCGGTGCGCCCAAACCCTGCGATAGTAAAGTTTTGTCCGTAAATACATTTCTGCTCGAGACCGTAAAACGTGGCGATAAATCCCTCCGCTGTTAATCTTGCATTTTGCCAAATAAAAGATTCTTGCTGTAAATAGCAATTTGTTTCATTTTTCTCAAGTAAATGCTTCCAATGCATCGTCAAACGCCCTGTATAAAATTTAACTTGGGATATGCCATATAGTTGCTCTACTTCAATTTTTAGTGGAAGAATAGGCAGAATAATTCTATTTGGTTGGAATTCTAATACAAGCTTATTTAACTCCTCATTCCAAACTGACGTTCTTTTATAAAATACAGTTCTCGATGGGCTTCTTAGCATTGTAGCTAATTCCTTTAATCTAAGATCTTCACCGATAACAAGCCATTTTTCGTTTTTCAAAAGCTCACCTCACTGTAAAAATTCTGACTGTACCGTCGTTGTTTTGTTAAATAAAATCCGATCTTCACCAATTAGTATAATTTCATGCCAAGGGATCATTTCACTAACTTTCACTTTCTTTTTTTGGAATGGCAATTTATCTTTAACAATCTCAAAGCCATGTATCTTTCCTGTTTGCACATCTAGGAGACATTCCGTATGTGCCAGTATGCCAAAGTGTACGCCACCTTCAACTTGAATTAACTCTTTATCTACCATCTCTGATAGTAACATGCCTCATCTCCCTCCTTGAACCATTACCTCAATATATGCCGAGTTTTTGCAATTCGTGACCCCTACCCAAAGTATGAAATGGTGCTGGAATTTACCAAAAATAGAAAATGCCGAAATTTTGCTAATTGGTAAGGATGTTGTCGAACGTGAATTATCGATAAAAAACGACATTGGTGTGGTTTTTGACGATTTTCATGTACTTGAAACGCTCAATGTGACGTAACTCGACAATTACGAAAAAAGTATTTAAAAAGAGGGATTCAGACATTATTTTGAGCGATTAGCACAATTTAAAATTCTAGAGAGGAAAAAGGCAAGAGAATTATCTCGAGGAATGAGGATGAAGCTGTCCATTGCATTAGCACTGTCACATCATCCAAAGCTACTATTTTTAGATGAACTAACAAGTGGACTAGACCCAATTATGAAAGTAAAGAGGGTACTGATTTGTGAGTACGGCATATTTAAAGGAAGTAATGAGGAACTAAACGAAATACCAGAGCACGCTATAATAAGAAAGCGTAATGGAGCCTTTGGTATATCCACAAGCAAAAAATCTATAGTTTCCTTAACGAAAAAAGGTTGCCTACATGGGCAACCTTTTTTAAGCTTCAGGGCCAATAATTGAAATGGCTGGCTCAGCTTTCAAGATTTTTGCTATTAAACGATTTACTGATTCCATTGAGACTACATCGATTGACGCTAATACTTCGTCTACTGATCGATGTTTACGATGCACTAATTCACTTGTACCGTTGCGATTCATACGCGCTCCTGTCCCCTCTAGACCGAGCACAAAACTCCCCTTAAGTTGCTCTTTCGCATTATCCAGTTCTTCCTCTGTTACGCCACCAGCTACGATATCAAGTAATGTCGCATCAATTGTATGCTGAAGCTGTGATAATTGCTGACGACTTGTACTACCATAAATCGTAAATGCGCCAACATCTGCATAACAAGATTGGTAAGAAAATATTGAATAGGCTAAACCACGTTCTTCACGTACTTCTTGGAACAAACGAGAACTCATATTACCACCAATAATATTATTAAGTGCAATAAAACTATACATATCTGGATCTTTTACACCCATAGCTGGATAAGAAATGGCTAAATGCGCTTGCTCTGTATCGCGAGTTTTTGAAATCTCTCCAGGATAAAATTGAGGATTCGTTAACACAGGTGCAACAGCAAGTGGAGATGGCTGATAATGGCCAAATAGATCTTCAATCGTTTGTATGAGCTTTGCAGAGATATTTCCCGCTATTGAAATAACAACTGACTCTGGACCATAATGTTTAGCCATATAGTTACGTATCACATCTGCTGTAAATGTTTTTAAAGTAGCCGCAGTTCCCAATATCGGACGACCAAGTGCATCGTTTGGATACATAACTTCCCATAGTTTTTCATGGACATCGTCATCAGGTGCATCTTCACTCATTAATATTTCTTCTAGCACAACTTGTCGTTCTTTCTCTAACTCTTCCTCTGCAAACGTAGAATTAAAGAACATATCTGCTAATATTGTGACTGCAAGCTCAGCATGATGGTCTAAAACCTTTGCATAATAACAAGTGTTTTCCTTAGATGTGAAGGCATTTAACTCCCCACCAATTCGGTCAAATTCTTCAGCAATTTGACGAGCTGTTCTAGTTTTAGTCCCTTTAAAAAGCATATGTTCTATAAAATGTGTAATGCCATTTTCCTCAGGTAACTCATAACGAGATCCCGCATTAACAAAAATACCCAGTGCAACAGACCTTACATGATCGATTTGCTCAGAGACAATACGCACACCATTCTGACATGTATGTACTTGTACCAAAAAATCTCCCCCCATAAACATTGCTTGATTTAAAAAAGGCTACGCATTATACGCAGCCTTTTCTACAATTTTTTATTTATCTTGCTCAGCGCGTTCTTTTTCCTCTTGTATAACTACTTTACGAGATAAATTCACACGACCTTGCTTGTCTATTTCAATAACTTTTACAAGTAATTGATCGCCAAGTTTCAATACATCTTCAACTTGTTTTGTACGTTCCTCTTGAATTTCAGAGATGTGAAGTAAGCCATCTTTACCTGGGAATATTTCACAGAACGCACCGAATTTTTCAATACGTTTAACTGTTGATAAGTAATACTCGCCAACTTTTGCTTCACGTACGATATCTTCGATAATTTGTTTTGCACGAGCGTTCATTTCTTCATCTGCAGAAGAGATGTAAATTGTACCATCTTGCTCTGTATCAATTTTCACGCCAGTTTCTTCAATAATTTTGTTAATTTGTTTACCACCAGGTCCGATGACATCGCGAATTTTATCAGGATTAATTTTCACGATTACAATTTTCGGTGCAAATGCAGATAATTTTTCACGTGGTTCTGCAAGAGTAGCAATCATTGATTCTAAAATATGCATACGGCCAATTTTAGCTTGTGTTAATGCTTCTTCTAAAATATTGCGTGATAAACCATCAATTTTAATGTCCATTTGAAGTGCTGTTACACCTTTAGCTGTACCTGCAACTTTAAAGTCCATATCTCCAAGGTGGTCTTCCATACCTTGAATATCAGTTAAAATAGAGTAATGTTCACCTTTTTTAATAAGACCCATTGCAATACCTGCTACAGGTGCTTTTAATGGAACACCAGCATCCATCATCGCTAACGTTGAAGCACAGATAGAAGCTTGCGATGTAGAACCGTTTGACTCAAGTACTTCTGATACACAACGGATTGTATATGGGAATACAGATTCATCTGGAATAACCGCATCAAGAGCACGTTCTCCTAGTGCACCATGACCTATTTCACGACGACCTGGTCCACGAATTGGTCCAGTTTCCCCTACAGAGAATTGCGGGAAGTTATAGTGATGCATAAAGCGTTTTGATTCTTCCACACCTAAACCGTCGATAATTTGTACATCACCAAGTGCACCTAATGTACAAATAGAAAGGGCTTGTGTTTGTCCACGCGTAAATAATGCTGAACCGTGAGTACGTTGCAATAAGCCTGTTTCAGAAGAAAGTGGACGGATTTCGTCTAACTTACGACCATCTGGACGAACCTTATCTTCTGTAATCTGACGACGTACTTCGTCTTTAACCATTTTATCTAGCATTGTATAAACTTGCTTCATTGTTACTTCATCCGCTTCTTGCTCTTCATAAGAAGCAATAACACGGTCTTTTACCGCTTGAATAGCCTCATCACGTGCATGTTTTTCAGCAGTTTGAATAGCATCATGCATGTCAGTCTCACAAGCTGCTTTTATATCTGATTGAATCGCTTCATCAATTTCAAATAATGTTACCGGTAATTTTTCTTTCCCTACTTCTGCAACAATTTGCTCTTGGAAAGCAATAATTTTTTTGATTTCTTCATGACCGAACATAATGGCTTCTAGCATTATTTCTTCCGGTACTTCTAGTGCACCTGCTTCAACCATGTTGATAGCATCCTTGTTACCTGCTACAGATAAATGGACTGTTGATTGATTAGATTGTTCCACTGTTGGGTTCACAATAAATTTACCGTCAATATATCCAACTTGTACACCTGCAATCGGTCCGTCGAATGGAATATCCGAGATAGTTAACGCTAATGATGAACCAAGCATTGCAGCCATTTCAGACGTGCAATCCGAATCGTTAGACATAACCATTGAAATCACTTGTACTTCATTACGGAAACCGTCTGGGAACATCGGACGAATTGGACGGTCAATTAAACGGCTTGCTAGTATTGCTTTTTCAGATGGACGTCCTTCACGCTTAATAAAGCCACCAGGAATTTTACCTGCTGCATATAAACGTTCTTCGTAGTTTACTGTTAATGGGAAGAAATCAAGTGGTTTCGGTGATTTTGACATTGTTGCTGTTGAAAGTACAGATGTATCACCATAGCGTACTAATACGGCCCCATTTGCTTGTTTTGCTAACTGTCCAACTTCAATTACAAGTGGACGGCCAGCCCATTCATAGGAATAGACTTTCTTTTCGTTCATTCAATGAACCCCTCTCTATTATAAAAACACTTACTTCGTCTGTATGTACTAATAGTAAGTGTACCAAAAATGCTTGTTCTATGCTAAATATTTCATGAAATAATCATACATTTAAATTCAGTTATTGCCAATTTATTTAGGATTTATTTCTGTATTTTATTGGAACAGTGTTCTTTTGCTTAAAATTAATGTCATATATGCTTTTTTTCTCAATAATAAAGTTTATTAAACATAAAGAAAAAGCGGGATTAATCCCGCTTTTCGATGACAATTAGCGACGTAAGCCTAAACGAGTGATTAGTTCACGGTAACGTTGTACGTCAGTTTCACGAAGATATTTTAATAAGTGACGACGACGACCTACCATTTTAAGAAGACCACGCTCAGAGTGGAAATCTTTTTTGTGTGTACGTAAGTGAGCGTTTAGAGCGTTAATTTCCTCTGTTAATACTGCAACTTGTACTTCTGGAGAACCAGTGTCACTTTCGTGAGTACGGAACTCAGCAATAAGTTCATTTTTACGTTGTTTTGAAATAGCCATTTGTATGGACCTCCTAAATAATTTTTAATCCCCATTAGCACAGTAAACGTTGGAGTCATCGATATACCGAGCTAAGGTTAAGCATATTATGCACTTATGAATGTTACCATAAATCAATAGGTCAAGCAAGCGTTAACGTCATCCTATTCATATGTTAAAGTAGTTTTAATGTGCATTAACTCAATAAAATATGACTCATCACCATAAAGTGGGGTTGGTTTCCGTTCCGGCTGGGGGCGTCCGATGAGCCGCTTGGGCCTACACGATGTAGGTCACGAAGGCGTTATCACAGGACGTGATGGTTTTAGCCTTCGTTCCTCTATTCGCTGATCCCCAAGGAGTCGCCCAGCCTCCACTCCAATCAACTTATATTCATGGTATACGCTTTAACTTTTGGTAATAACCTTAAAATATTCAATCGCTTCTTGTTTATCTTTTTCGATTTGTACTTTCAAAGCTTCAATACCATCGAATTTTCGTTCACTTCTTATACGTTTATACCAAGCGACATGCACTTCTTCACCGTAGATGTTTTTTTCGAAGTTTAATATATGGACTTCGATGGACAATTGCTTGTCGTTTGGATCTTTAAATGTTGGTTTATAGCCTACATTACATACACCATCATACCAATTATTTTGGACAAGTAAACGAACCGCATACACACCGCTTGCTGGAATATAAGTACCCTCTAATGCTTGAACATTTGCAGTTGGGAAACCTATTGTACGACCTCGCTTATCACCATGGACAACGATACCCGTAATTTCAAATGGTCGTCCTAAAAGCAATCTTGCTTCTTCCATATCTCCCTCTTGCAAAAGCTTACGGATACGTGTAGAGCTAATTTTTTCGATGTTGTCGGTTTTCTTGTCAACAACCGTCACACCATAATCGCCATTACTCAATGTACGCATATCTTCCATTGTGCCTTTACCAAAAGCACCAAAAGAATAATCAAAGCCAGCTGTAACATGTTGGATGTTCAACCCACGAATAAATGTATCAATAAATGCAACAGGTGAGAGCTTTGCAAAATCAGATGTGAAATGTACAACAAATACTGTATCTACACCTTGTTCTTCAAAAAGCTGTAATTTCTGCTGTAGTAACGTAATATAAAAAACTTTTTCGTTACGTCCGCCTAGCACTACAGAAGGATGTGGATCGAATGTCATAACAGCTGTTGGAATTTGAAGCTTGTCTCCTTCTTCCTTCGCTGCTTTAATAACTGTCTGATGCCCTCTATGTACACCATCAAAAAAGCCAAGTGCCAATGAATATGGCTGCATGCTTTCTCGTTGCTGTAGTTGATGTGGGTATTTTAAATGAATGACCTCCATACAAAAATCCTCCTACTCTATCGTCGGAAACATCTTATGTGGCTTCATAAACCCTTCCTTTGTAGGATGGGCTTGATACACCGCCATTGCTTTCCCATTGATTCCAAAAACAATTTTATCATGTATCTTTAATAATGCATCTGCGGGAAGCACTTGTCCATTGAAAATTTCTTTTTCATTAGCAGAAGTTATCTCAATGTATGGATAATCTGTTAGTGCATACTCAACTGGTAAAATGCATGTATCGATTTGTTCAGCCTCCATCAGCTCAGCAACTTGCGCCAATGTAAAGCAATTTTCTTGCGTAAATGTACCTGAAGCTGTGCGTATGAGCTCTTTCATATGTGCAGGATAGCCAAGTGCTTCTCCAATTTGCACAGCTAGTGTACGAATATACGTCCCTTTACTACAGGCTATTCGGACTGGAAATATAATGTCTTGACCTTCATATATCTCTACATCTTCTAGCAACTCTAATGCATAAATAGTAACCTGACGTGAAGGTCTTTCTACTATTTCACCTTTTCGAGCATATTCGTAGAGACGTTTACCATTTACTTTGACAGCTGAAAACATTGGTGGTGTTTGAGTAATGACACCTGTTAACGAAGCTAAAACTTCTTGCAATTGAGTACGTGTGAACTTTTTAATCGTATGATCTTGCTCAACCGTTTCTCCTTCTGCATCCTCAGTTGTCGTTGTACGGCCAATTGAAATCACGGCTTCATAGGTTTTTCCTGCATCCGTTAAATATTCTGCAATACGTGTTGCTTGACCTATACAAATCGGAAGAACACCCTCTACACCTGGGTCAAGCGTGCCTGTATGTCCTACTTTTTTAGTACGTAAAATTTTTCGCAATTTAAAGACGCAATCATGACTCGTCATGCCACGTTCCTTCCACAGCGGTAAAATACCGTTCATAAACTTCCTCCTTAAATCAATTCATTTTTCGTATATTTGATTGTTTGCTTCATTTTATCTAAGAAAAATCTGCAATAGCATTTCTATGAATGTAAAAAGTCTGCCTGCATAAACATGCATTTGGCAGACTTTTTATGTTAGGCTTATTCTTTGTGTAAATTACGTAGCAATGAATCAATACGGTTCCCATATTCAATCGATGAATCGAATTCAAAGATTAGTTCTGGTGTACGACGTAAACGGATTCGTGTACCGATTTCTGAGCGAATGAAACCAGAAGCCTTTACTAAAGCTTTTAGTGTTTCCTCTTTTTCACGTTCATTGCCTAGAGTTGTAATATAAATGGTCGCTTGCTGTAAATCACCTGTTACCTCAACACCAGTAACAGTAACGAAACCAACACGCGGATCTTTTATTTTACGTCCAATAATTTCACCAAGCTCTTTTTTCATTTGCTCAGCGACACGGTTTGAGCGTAGAGACATAGTTTGTCACCTCAATTTCGATGTACAGATCGTTGTGTCCTTCACTTGCACAAATATTTACTCGCAAGGTAAGGCTTAATCACGCATAACACAACATCTTATGTTACTTATAGATAGTCTCGCCACACATCTAGCTGTTCCCATGATGGATTTGACTGTAAGTAATGGAGCGCATGATTAATTTCCCGCTCTGCTGCTTCTTTTGATGAAGAAACAGCAACAAGCGCTAATTTCGTGCGTTGCCATACATTTTGATGGTCAATTTCCGCAATGGATACATTAAATTTTTGCTTCGTGCGGGTAATCATACGCTGTAGAACAGCACGTTTTTCCTTCAACGAATGGGCAGTTTGAATAATAAATTCAACCTCTGCATAAACAATCATTATACGCGTTTAACTTCTTCCATAATGTAGGCTTCAATAATGTCGCCTTCTTTAATATCGTTGAAGTTTGTAATTGTAATACCACATTCGTAACCTTTTGCAACTTCTTTAACTTCATCTTTGAAACGTTTTAGTGTATCTAATTCACCTTCAAAAATTACTACATTTTCGCGGATTATACGTACGCCAGAATCACGAGTTACTTTACCTTCTGTTACGTATGAGCCAGCAATAGTACCAACTTTTGATACTTTAATTGTTTGTCTAACTTCTGCTTGACCAATAATTTTTTCTACGAATTCTGGATCAAGCATACCTTTCATTGCTTGTTCAATTTCCTCGATTACTTTATAGATAATGCGGTGTAGACGAATATCTACGCCCTCTTCTTCTGCTGCACGTTTTGCATTAACATCTGGACGAACATTGAAACCAATAACAATTGCATTTGAAGCCGCAGCAAGAGAAATATCTGATTCTGTAATCGCCCCAGCGCCAGTGTGAATAATTTTCACGTTTACGCCTTCAACATCAATTTTCATTAATGATGCAGCCATAGCTTCTACAGTACCTTGAACGTCAGCTTTAACAATTAAGTTTAGCTCTTTCATTTCGCCTTGACTCATTTGTTCGAATAAGTTATCAAGCGTTACGCGTTGTTTTTCTGAGCGTTGTGCTTGAATCGCTGACATTGCACGAGTTTCCCCAACTTGGCGTGCTGTTTTTTCGTCTTCAAAGACAACGAAACGGTCACCAGCCTGTGGTACATCATTTAAGCCTGTGATTTCTACTGGCGTTGATGGTCCAGCTTCTTTCACACGACGGCCTTTGTCATTCACCATTGCACGTACTCGCCCATAAGTATGGCCGACAACAATTGGATCCCCAACTTTTAATGTTCCATCTTGTACTAAAAGTGTTGCAACAGAGCCTCGACCTTTATCTAGTTGTGCTTCAATTACTGTACCAAGTGCTAAGCGATCTGGGTTCGCTTTTAATTCTCCAACTTCAGCGACAAGTAAAATCATTTCTAATAATGTGTCAATGCCTTCACCTTTTAATGCTGAGATTGGTACGAAAATAGTCTCTCCGCCCCAAGCTTCCGGAACTAGACCATGCTCCGTTAACTCTTGCATTACACGGTCTGGATTAGCTGAAGGTTTATCCATTTTATTGACTGCAACGATAATTGGTACTTCTGCTGCTTTTGCGTGGTTAATTGCTTCAACTGTTTGTGGCATAACACCATCATCTGCAGCTACCACTAAAATTGTTAAGTCTGTTACTTTCGCACCGCGTGCACGCATTGTTGTGAAAGCTGCGTGTCCTGGTGTATCAAGGAACGTGATTTTTTTGTCGCCCTCAGTTACTTGATAAGCACCGATATGCTGAGTAATACCTCCAGCCTCTACAGCTGTAACTTTTGTATTGCGAATAGAGTCTAATAATGTAGTTTTACCATGGTCAACGTGCCCCATTATTGTCACTACAGGAGGACGTTCTGATAAGTCCGCCTCGTTAACTTCTTCTGTTTGCTCGAAGTGTGTTTCTAAATCCGTAATATCTACACGAATTTCTTCTTCAACTTCTACACCATAGTCTGCGCAAATTAATTCAATTGCATCCTTATCTAATTCTTGGTTAATTGTTGCCATTACACCAAGCATAAATAATTTTTTAATAATTTCTGATGGTTCACGGTGCAGTTTTTTTGCTAATTCTGCTACTGATAGTGATTCAACAAAAGTAATTTTTTCTGGTAATTCCTTTTGTTTCACTGGTAGACTTGGTTGATGTGTTTTTGGATGGCGACGTTTTCCGCCGTGAATTCCTGGTTTTGGACGTTGGTTGTAACCACCGCCACCTCTGCGATTATTATTATTATTATTATTATTTTGTGTCATATTTCGATTTTGGTTACCTTTTATATTCTTAGATTTTTCGTTAGACGAATTTGAGTTTTGATGCGTTTGTTGCTGATTATTAACTTTAGGCTTAGAAGTAGCAGATTGCTGCCTTTGCCCTTCTTGCTTTTTCACCGATTGCTGTGGTTTTTGTTGGCCATTAGCTTGTGATTTTTGCGATACGTTTTGAGTAGGATTCTTCACTTCTTTTGTAGCTTTAAATGATTGGTTTAACTTTGATACCATGTCTTTTTCTAACATTGACATATGATTGGTTACACTCACATTTAATTGATTTAGTGCATCAATAACCTCTTTACTCGTTTTATTCACTTGTTTCGCATATTCATGAACTCTGATTTTGGTCATCTGCTCACCCCCGATTATTTTTCGTTGAGTAGACTAGACAATTTGCTTGCAAAACCTTTATCGGTAATAGCTAAAGCCACTCGGGCCTCCTTACCTGTAGCATGTCCTAGATCATAACGATCACCAATTACATGATACTCAACGTTATAGTACGTGCATTTATCTTGAATTTTTTTGCCAGAGTTTTTAGAAGCATCGTTTGCAAGCAGTACTAGCTTAGCATTCCCATTGCGGACTTCCTTTACTACTAACTCTTCTCCTGAAATAACTTTACGTGCTCTTGCCGCTATCCCAAGCAAATTAAACACTGCTTGATTCATCATATAATAGACTCCCTACGAATTAGCATAATAAGCTCATCGTAGACTTCTTCAGGGATTTTCACATCAAGTTGGTGCCCTAAAACATTTTTCTTTCGGGCAATTTCAATCGCCTTTTCCGATTTAGACACATAGGCACCACGTCCGGGTTTTTTTCCGGAAACATCAACACTTACCTCGCCCTCTTTCGAACGAACGACACGAATCATTTCCTTCTTAGGTAGCATTTCTCCAGTAGCTACACATTTTCGAAGAGGTACTTTTTTATTAATAACCATAAGAATCACCTTTCCTCTCTGAAGCTTGTCGTAAGAGGTGGACTAGCCATGCTCTACCTTGGTCAGAGTCCAGATTTACAATCAATAAATCCATGACAATTTCCGTTGTAGGCTCTGCCATTATTCAGTCGGCGCAACCCAACGCCCACTGAATAATGGCAGCTAACTAGTCACACGGGCTTTCTTACTTATTCTTCGTCGTCTTGATATAAGTCAACTGCAACATCAGCAAAATCACTTTCTTCATCCTCAGCAGGTATGAAAGTGCTTGTAGCAGATGGATAAATACCTGACTCACGAGCATCTGTTTCACTCTTAATATCAATTTTCCAGCCAGTTAGCTTTGCAGCTAAACGTGCATTTTGACCACGTTTACCAATTGCTAATGATAATTGATAGTCTGGTACGACAACCGTAGTAGATTTTTCTTCTTCATTTACTTGAACATCTAAAACCTTCGATGGGCTAAGTGCATTTGCTACAAAAACAACTGGATCTTCTGACCATTCAACGATATCGATTTTTTCGCCGTTTAATTCATTTACAATTGTTTGTACACGGGCGCCTTTTGCTCCTACACATGAACCTACTGGATCTATCTCTTCGTTATGTGCATGAACAGAAATTTTAGAACGATCTCCTGCTTCACGAGCAATTGATTTGATTTCTACAATACCTTCATAGATTTCAGGTACTTCCATCTCAAATAAGCGACGTAATAAACCAGGATGTGTACGTGAAACAATGACTTGTGGTCCGCGTGTTGTACGTTCAACCTTTGTAATATAGACCTTGATACGATCATGTGGACGATATGTTTCACCTTGAATTTGTTCGTTTTGTGGTAAGGCAGCCTCTACTTTTCCTAGACCTACGTAAATATTACGAGCATCTAGACGCTCAACTACACCAGTGACGATATCATCTTCACGATCCACATATTGCTCGTAAATTAGGCCGCGTTCTGCCTCACGTACACGTTGAGTAACAACTTGTTTCGCTGTTTGTGCGGCAATACGACCAAAGTTTCGTGGAGTCACTTCTTGTTCAACCACATCTTCTAACTGGTATGCAGGATTGATAGCCTTTGCATCTTCAACAGAAATTTCTAAACGGTCATCCTCTACCTCTTCAACAACATCTTTACGTGAAAAGACACGGATAGAACCCTTATCTAAGTTTAGGTCAACACGGACATTTTGTGCTTGATTGAAGTTGCGTTTGTAAGCTGTAACTAATGCCGCTTCAATCGCTTCAATTAACACTTCTCTTGAAATTCCTTTTTGTTCTAGCGCATTGAGCGCATCTAACAAATCACTACTCATTTTGTTTTCACTCCTAAATATGCATTATGCTTAAAAATCGATAGCTAGTCGTGCCATTGCGATTTTTTCTTGTTCAATTGTCACTGTAATTTTACGCGTTTTAATGCGTACTTCTATCACTAATGTATGTTCATCATATGACGTTAAGTAGCCTTGGAATTCCTTCATGTCCTTGACGGGCTCATAGGTTTTAACATAAATAAATTTGCCAATCGCTTTTTCAAAATCAGCATCTTTTTTTAATGGACGTTCTGCTCCAGGTGAAGAAACTTCTAAATAATAGTTTTGTGTAATTGGATCATTTTCATCCAATAGCAAACTTAGTCGTTCACTAACTTGAGCACATTGTTCAATGTCAATTCCACCCTCAGGTGTATCCACATAAACACGTAAAAACCAGTTACGTCCTTCTTTTACGAACTCGACATCCACTAACTCAAGATTCAACTCTTCAACAATCGGTTTAGCGAGCTCTTCAATTAAAGATGGTACTTTGCTCATTGTTTCCTCCTGCATCTATCAAATTCTGGCGTAATAAAACAGAAATTCCACCAGTAGCTTTGGTGAAATTTAACGGTCTTACCTGCTGTTAGTAAAAAATTTGTTTTGCTACGGTATAACAACAGAAAAGAGCGGGAAGGCCCCACTCTTTTGCTGGAAAACTATCAACAAATTATTACCATAAGGATAGCATAGTTTACAGCACAATGCAAATTTCCTTTTTCTAGACATCTATTAGGCAAAGCCATAATTGTGTCTGGAATCTGAAATTTGTGCTTAATTTGTTCATAAATCAAATAAGTTATTCATTATTAATGGTGATGTCTTTAGACTATCCGTTTCAATATTGAAGGACATTAGAAAAGTGATAGCTGATTGGCATCAGGCATCCCTTCTAAACAGCCCAATTGATCCATGTATTCTATTAATGTCTTGGATACACGACCACGTTGCTGTAAATCTTCCTTCGATAAAAATTCGCCGTCCTCACGTGCTACCACAATTTGTTTAGCAACGTTCGTACCGAGTCCAGGAATCGCATCGAATGGTGGAATTAAAGAGTTCCCCTCAATGACAAATTCACTAGCCTGCGAACGATATAAGTCCACCTTTTGGAAGTTCATGCCGCGCTCACACATTTCAAGTGCTAGTTCCATTACAGTTAATAGGTTTTTTTCTTTTGTTGAGGCATCTAAGCCTTTCATATTGATTTCATCTATTTTTGCACGAATCATTTGTGGGCCTTGTACCATGGCAATTAAATCAAAATCATCTGCACGTACTGTGAAATACGCCGCATAGTAAAGTATCGGGAAATGCACTTTAAACCACGCGATACGAACTGCCATTAAAACGTAAGCAGCAGCGTGGGCTTTCGGGAACATATATTTAATCTTTTTACATGATTCGATATACCAACCTGGTACCTTATTCGCTAGCATCTCTGCTTCGAATTCTTCTGATAATCCTTTCCCTTTACGCACAGACTCCATAATTTTAAACGCCAGTGACGGTTCTAGCCCTTGGTAAATTAAATACACCATAATATCGTCACGACAGCCAATTACTTCTTTCAGTACACATGTACCATTTTGAATTAATTCTTGTGCATTACCAAGCCACACGTCTGTTCCGTGTGAAAGTCCTGAAATTTGCACAAGCTCCGAAAATGTTGATGGCTTTGTATCTTCAAGCATTTGGCGTACAAAACGAGTACCAAATTCAGGAATTCCAAGTGTCCCTGTCTTACAGCCAATTTGTTTTTCTGTTACGCCTAAAGATTCTGGGGTACTAAAGATTTTCATAACGACCGGATCATCTGTTGGAATGGTTTTTGGATCTATTCCTGATAAATCTTGCAACATCCGAATCACAGTCGGATCATCGTGCCCGAGAATATCAAGTTTTAAAATATTATCGTGAATAGAATGGAAATCAAAGTGGGTTGTACGCCACTCTGCATCCTGTGCATCCGCAGGAAATTGCACTGGTGTGAAGTCGAAAATATCCATATAGTCTGGTACTACGATAATCCCCCCAGGGTGCTGTCCACTTGTACGTTTTACGCCTGTACAGCCTTGCACTAACCGATCTACCTCAGCGCCACGGAAATGTAGGTTGTTATCATTAGCATAGCCCTTAACGTAGCCATACGCTGTTTTCTCTGCAACTGTACCGATTGTTCCAGCACGATATACATAATCTTCACCGAATAAAACCTTCGTGTAGTTATGAGCTTGTGGTTGATATTCACCGGAAAAATTCAAATCGATATCAGGTACCTTATCTCCTTTAAAGCCAAGGAACGTTTCGAATGGAATATCCTGACCATCCTTTTTAAAAGGTGTACCGCATTCTGTACAATCTTTATTTGGTAAGTCAAAGCCAGAGCTTACTGAACCATCATCAAAAAACTCGGAATGCTTACAATTTGGACAAACATAATGAGGTGGAAGTGGATTTACCTCAGTAATCTCCATAAAAGTTGCCACTAATGAAGATCCTACCGAACCACGAGAACCTACTAAGTAACCATCCGCTAATGACTTTTTCACAAGCTTCGCAGAAATTAAGTAAATTACACCGAAACCATGTCCTAAAATTGACTTTAATTCCTTTTCAATTCGGGCTTTCACGATTTCTGGTAGCTCTTCTCCATATATGTGGTGGGCCATTTCATACGTTAAATTTGTTACCTCATCATCAGAGCCTTCAATTTTTGGTGTATATAAATCATCTTTAATTGGCTTAACATCACCAATCATATCGGCGACTTTTTGTGAGTTTGTCACAACTACCTCTTTCGCAAGATCTGGTCCTAAAAAGTCAAATTCCTCAAGCATTTCATCAGTCGTTCTAAAATGAACCTCAGGCAGCTTCGATCTATTTAATATGTTGGCACCACCTTGAGAGCCGATTAGTATTTGTCTGAACTTCCCGTCTATCGGATCTAAGTAATGCACATTACCTGTTGCTACAACAGGTTTATCGATCTTCTTCCCGAGCTTCACTAACTTGCGAATAATATCTTCAAGTGTCCATTCATCACGTACGACATTGCGCTCAATTAACGGTGCGTATACTGCTTTAGGTTGAACTTCAATGTAATCATAAAACCTCGCAACTTGCTCTGCTTCCTCTGGGGATTTATTCATCATGGTTTCAAATAATTCACCGTTGCTACAACCTGAGCCCACTAATAAACCTTCTCTATATTGCTCTAAGATTGCTCGTGTTACACGAGGTACACGATAGAAAGTTTTTGTATGGGCGTGTGTGACTATTTTAAATAAATTCTTTAGTCCAACATTATCTACTGCTAATATTGTGCAGTGCATTGGTCGTCCCTTTTTATAAGCATCTCCACCACCAATATGCTTATTAAAGTCATCATGGTATTTAATATCTAATTCATCTGCATCTTTTAACAGCTGTAAAAGCAAGTAACCCGTTGCTTCTGTATCATAAATAGCTCGGTGATGCTGGGTTAATTCAATATTGAATTTTTTACAAAGTGTATTTAAACGATGGTTTTTCATCGTTGGATAAAGCAATCTGGCAAGCTCCAACGTATCAATAACTGGATGAATTGTTCCCTCTAGCTCAAATTTTTTATAGCCTGTGTATAAAAAGCCAATATCAAACGATGCATTATGGGCTACGACAATACAATCTCCAATAAATGCATGGAACTCCTTAATGACTTGCTCCACTTCAGGCGCGTTTCGTACCATATCATCTGTAATACCTGTCAATTCAATAGTCGTCGCTGACAATGGGTGATGTGGATTGGCAAAGCTTTCGTATTTGTCGATCACATTTCCATCTTTAATCTTAACTGCAGCAAGCTCAATAATAGTATCGTAAGCAGTAGATAGACCTGTCGTCTCTACGTCAAACACGACATAGGTAGCATCAGCTAATAATTGGTGCTCAGGAGCATAAGCAATCGGTACACCATCGTCTACTAAATTAGCTTCCAAGCCGTAAATAACTTTTATTCCATGCTTTTTCCCTGCTGCATAAGCATCTGGGAAGGATTGCACAACAGCATGGTCGGTAATAGCCACGGCCGGGTGACCCCATTTCGCAGCCTGCGCAACAAGTCGATCAACTGGTGTCACAGCATCCATTTGACTCATTGGTGTATGCAAATGCAATTCTACTCGTTTCTCTCCCTCTGGTGCCTTGTCCTGTCGTGTTGCTTTTTTGATTTCATTAATATCATTTGCCATGACGATTAAATCACGAATAAATGTGTCAGTTTGTACGGAGCCTCGGACTTTTACCCACATACCCTTTTTCAAATATTGCATAAGTTCCGCATCATCATTATCACGCGAGAACATTTTTACAACGATGGAATCCGTATAGTCGGTAATTTTAATTTGCAATAAAGAACGGCCGCTTTTTAGTTCTTTAACTTCTGTATCAAAAACAAATCCTTCAATAATAACACGGCGTTCTTCTTCAACAATGCGTTTAATTTCCATAGTTTCATCGTCTTTAATTAACATACCGAGCTGGAATGGACGGTCACCAAGGTTAGCAATGGCTGGATTTTCTTTCTTCTCCTGCTCACGCTTTTGGAAATCTTGTATCGCTTGCTGAGATAAAGCCGCCTCCTCTAATTGCTTCTGTTCTCTGAAAGCTTTCTGCGCCGCAATCATTTCTTCCGATTGATCTTGAAGCACAAAATCTATTGCAATGTGTGGGAAGCCAAATTGACTATAGCTCTCGGAAAGCTTTTCTGCATACTTTGTTTTCAGCATCATAAATTCCATTTCTTGCATGCAGGATAATGTAATTTTTTGCCCATTCCACATTGGCATTTGCGATACGAGGCAATTTTTTAAAGTTGGCGCCATCTCATCTATTTGCTCTACTACAGTTAACCAATATCCTTGAACAAGCTCCTCCGTAACATTTTTTTCTACCGTATCAAAAGTGGTGTGAATTTGAGCGATAGCTGAAAATTTTTCAGTCAAACGAGTACGAAAAAGTTGGTATAGCGGAAAAGGGAGTATATCTCGTAATTTAATGGTAAAATTCCATAGCCTGTTCTTTTTGTGTACGGTTAACCGTGATAATTCACCCTCTTCAAAAAAGGACATATACACATCATCTGTTAACTCTAGTTGCTGCAAGAACATTTGAAACCTCATTCTTGCTTCTTGTTGCTGTTCCAATCTATTGACACCTACTTTCAGAAAGAGGCAGTCTTAAAGCCCCTTGTTTTATTTCCTGACCAACGTTTACGAATCAAAGAAAAAATTCGCTCCCTTTCCGCAGGTGACCGTCAAGCCTCACAAATCCTAAACATCTATGAATTCATGCTTGGCTCGCTGTCCCTGGGAAGTGGCGCGAATTTATTATCTATTTAATGCCATTTCCATCCTTTTTGGGACAAGCATTTAAAGGAAAATCAATTATGCCTTGGCATAATTGCGTCTGGGATCGGCTTTGTGCTTGCACAAAGAACTCCTCTCCGATTCCATGACATCCGCCGGAGGCATTAACTTCTTTCAGCTGTGCTTGGACACCCACTAAAAAGTAGCTTAAAACCCGTATTCATCTCACCACCATTGAGATGGAGACTTCAGCTGAAAGGAGTTAATTTTTGCGGAAAAATTCATTTAAGCGATCAATGACCTCTTCTTTTTTCCATTCAAACGTTTCACCTGTTTGACGGAATTTTACTTCAACAATACCTTCAGTTGCTTTTTTACCTACTGTTACACGGACAGGTAATCCAATTAAATCAGCATCTGCAAATTTAACCCCAGCGCGCTCAGCACGATCATCTATTAGCACATCATAACGGTATGATTTCAATAAGCCATACAGCTCATCAGCTAAGGCTACTTGTGTTTCATCCTTTGTATTAACAGGTACAACATGGATATCATAAGGCGATAATTGTGTTGGCCAAATAAAACCATTTTCATCTTGGAAATGCTCTGCAACAGCAGCTAAAATACGTGATACACCAATACCGTAGCAGCCCATAATAAATGGCTGTGTCTTCCCTTGTTCGTCTAAGAATGTACCATTCATTTTTGCAGAGTAAGTTGTTCCTAATTTAAAAATATGTCCAACCTCGATACCTTCTGCAAATTTGATAGTACCTTGTCCATCTGGAGATGGATCACCCTCTTGAATAAAACGAATATCTAAGTATTCATTTATTGCAAAATCACGCTCTGGATTAACGCTTACTAAGTGGAATCCATCCTCATTTGCACCAGCTACACCGTTACGGATTGATTTAATAGCATTGTCAGCTACTACTTTTATGTCTACTGGTAATTTAACAGGACCGATTGAACCAACTCCGCAGCCTAATAAATTACGGATTGCCTCTTCACTAGCAAGTTCAACAGAATCAGCATTAAGCGCATTTTTCAGTTTAATATCATTAATTTCGTGATCTCCACGAGCAAGTACCACAACTAATTCACCATCAACGTCAAACACTAATGATTTAATGACAGTTGAAGGCTCAACATTTAAGAAAGCCGATACTTCTTCGATTGTTTTTTGATCAGGTGTTGCCACTTTTTCTAGGTCTTTTAATGCTTCATCTGATGGTTGATAGTCTACAAGAACTTCTGCCATTTCGATGTTCGCAGCATAATTAGACGTGTCAGAATAGGCAATTGTATCTTCTCCAATTTCGGAAAGCACCATAAATTCATGTGTACCTTTACCACCGATTGAGCCTGCATCAGCAATAACTGCACGGTAGTTTAAACCAAGGCGAGAGAAAATATTTGAATAGGCACGATACATATCATCATATGTTTCATCTAAGCTTTCACGTGTTGCATGGAAAGAATATGCATCTTTCATAATAAACTCTCTGCCTCGTAGCAAACCAAAGCGAGGACGTTTTTCATCACGGAATTTAGTTTGAATTTGATAAAGTGTTAACGGTAACTTTTTATATGATTTAATTTCATCACGTACTAAAGTTGTAATCACTTCTTCATGTGTTGGTCCTAATGCAAAATCGCGATCATGACGGTCTTTCAAACGCATTAATTCTGGTCCGTATTTTTCCCAGCGACCTGATTCCTGCCAAAGTTCCGCAGATTGTAACGAAGGCATTAAAAGCTCAATTGAATTGATTGCTTCCATTTCTTCACGAACAATATTTTCTATTTTTGTCAACACACGTTTTGCAAGCGGTAAATACGAATATACCCCACTTGTATTTTGACGAATAAACCCTGCACGTAGTAATTGCTTATGTGATTTTACTTCTGCATCAGCAGGTACTTCACGTAGCGTTGGGATTAATGTTTTACTTTGCTTCATTAAGTGTTCCACCTTTTTTAATAAATATGTTTTTATACTCTAATTAGCATAAACAAATTTAGCTTTGAGCGCAATGTTTCAAAAAAATTGCGCTCAAAGCTATCTTTTCAATCAGTTTTCACCTTGGCGTCATGTAACATTCGCTAGGGCTTTTTCTAAATTATGTTTTACTTGATAATTTAGTTAAAAGAAAAATCGTTGTATATCGTTCCATGTAACTATGACCATTAGAATCATTAATAGTACGATACCTACAAAATGCACAAGACCCTCTTTTTGACGATCAATTGGCTTACCACGTAATGCTTCGTAGCCGAAGAATAATAGACGACCACCATCAAGTGCTGGAAGCGGTAGTAAGTTCATAATTCCAAGGTTAATACTTAACATTGCAGCCCAATTCATTAAATTCATGAATCCATATTGAGCTACTGCTTCTGTAGCTTTATAAATGCCAACTGGACCAGATAGAGCATCTATCGTGAATTTACCGGTAACTAACATACCGAGCAACTCAAATATTCGAACCGTCATATTATAGGTTTCTTGAGCGCCATAAACAACTGCCTTCAATGGATTAAATTCACGTGGGCTCTCGTACTTAACACCAATTTGACCAAACGTCTCACCCGTATTTTCATCTTTCATTTCTTTAACCGTCATTGGAAGATTTTTTGTTTGTCCATCTCGTTCAATTGTTACATTAATTGTTTCACCTGGACGATCTTGTACATTTCCAGCTAAATCTTGCCATTTTTCAACCGCTTGTCCGTCGATAGCAGTTACTTTATCGCCGGCAACCATTCCTGCCTGTGCAGCTGGATCATTTGCTACAACTTCAGTTATGATTGGCTCATACGTAGGTACCCCGTAAAATAATCCAATTAGCAAATAAATAACAAAAGCTAAAATAAAGTTAAACAAGGGACCTGCAAAGATTGTCATGGCACGTTGACCAACTGTTTTAGCGTTAAATTGACGATCATATGGTGCAATTAACGTTTCTCTACCGTTTTCTACGAGCATACAATCTCTTGCAACATTGTAACGAACTAATTTTTCTTCTTCATCATAGCCTTCTACAAACAATTCTTTTTCTAAATCGGCACGCTCAACTTCTAAAAATAACAAATCTGGTAATTGCTTATTATTTTGATTGAAGATAATTTTCTTCACTACATTATCTTCATCTACAATAAGCCCTACGCGGTAGCCCGGCTGTAATTCGGCGCCATCCATGTCTTCACCAGCCATACGAACGTATCCACCAATCGGCAATAAGCGTATCGTATAGATTGTTTCACCATGTGTTTTCCCATAAATTTTTGGTCCCATACCAATGGCGAATTCTCGAACCATGATTCCTGCGCGTTTCGCAAACAAGAAGTGACCAAATTCATGGAAGAATACGAGTAGGCCAAATATTAAAATAAATGCAATAGCTGTTTGCATAATACCCCACCTTTAAAAACGAATAGTTAACGATATCTTCTCTCGTTATTTTACCATGTCTAACACTGTTTTTCTTGTTTCACCATCTACATGTAAAATTGTTTGCAAATCTGGCACCAATATGTTGCTATGTGCCTGCATTACACGCTCAATCGTTTCGTCAATTTCAAGGAATGTTATTTGCCCTTGTAAAAATGCCGCAACCGCCGCTTCATTCGCCGCATTCATCGCCGTTAAAATTGTGCCGCCTGTACGCCCAGCCTCATAAGCTAGACGCAATGCTGGATAACGTTCAAAATCCATTTCTTTAAAATGTAACTGACCAATTTGTGCTAAATTAAGTCGTTGTCCGTTATGTAGCGGCATACGATCTGGGTAGCTTAAGGCATATTGAATAGGTACACGCATGTCCGGTGTACCTAGCTGTGCAATGACACTAGTATCATGATACTCAACTAATGAGTGAATAATACTTTCTCTATGCAAAAGTACATCAATTTTATCATAAGGCATATCGAATAAGACATGTGCTTCAATGACTTCTAGCCCTTTATTCATCATTGTAGCTGAATCTATCGTTATTTTCGCACCCATTGACCAGTTCGGGTGATTTAGTGCATCTGCAACCGTAACATGCTTCAATTCCTCACGTGTTTTGTCACGGAAGCTACCACCAGAAGCTGTAATGATTAAACGTTCAATATTTTTCGGATTCTCACCATTCATCGATTGGAAAATTGCAGAATGCTCACTATCAACCGGCAAAATTGTTGCATTATATTTCTTTGCCTCCGCCATTACTAAATGTCCAGCAGTGACAAGTGTCTCTTTATTGGCAATTGCAATGGTTTTGCCCATACGAATTGCGGCTAATGTCGATTCTAGACCAACACTCCCGAGAACAGCGTTTACAAGCACTGTTGAATCAGGGTGTGTAGCAACCTCTACTAGTCCTTTTGCTCCAAACGTAAAATGGACTTGTGGATATTCCTTAGCGAGCGTAAGTGCATCTTCCTCTAATTGAACAGATACTAGCTCAGGCTTCAAAGTTTCGATCATTTCACGAGTTTTATCGATGTTTTTTCCAGAAGAAAAGGCCACTAAATGAAAGGCTTCACGTTGTTCTTTTAAAATATCATAGGTTTGCCAACCGATTGAACCAGTTGCACCAAGTAAACTTATTTTTTTCACGACAAATTGTCCCCTTTTTCTATCTAAGCAAATAAAAATGTACGATATAAAGCAATGCTTCTATTGTTCTTAGTTACCGAAAAGATGTAAAAAATGTAGTAATGGCACGACGAATAATAGACTATCAAAGCGGTCTAAAATACCACCATGCCCAGGCAAAATAGTACCTGAATCCTTGACGTCAAAATGACGCTTTATAGCTGATTCCACTAAATCGCCCATTTGACCGATAATTGAGGCAAAGATTGTCACGAAAATAAGTGAAACATAGCTATTCATAAATGGATAAATTGCTTGCATTCCGATAGCAAAGATCACCGCAATGACAATCCCACCTACAAAGCCCTCTACGGTTTTCTTAGGTGAAATTTCAGGCCATAGCTTATTTTTACCTAGCTTTCTTCCTACAAAGTATGCGCCTGAGTCAGTTGTCCAAACAACTAGCAAACAGTAGACAACATATTCAAGACCGACATTTCTTGTTTCATTTAAATAATGAAAGCCTAGGCCAACATAAAACGCACCTAATAAAATAAAAGCAACTTCATCAAATGTTATTTTATTTTTCACAAGGACTACGTATATGAGCAATAACATCATAAGTCCATAAACAACCATTAGCGTGGACGAATAGCCAATTGCCTCTACAACTTCACTAGACCAGTCCTTTGGTATAACAAGCAATATTAATGTTAGTAGCCCTAAAAAGCCCGGCACTGAAAAAAGTGAAATACCTTTCATTTTTAGTATTTCATAAAAGCCGACAACAGCCATTGCAAGCACAAGTAGTGTAAATGGCACTTTTCCATAAATAACGAATGGAATAAATAGCGCTCCTGCAATTATTGCTGTGATAATTCGTTGTTTCAAGTTGTTTCTTCTCCCTTCAGCCCACCGTAACGGCGATTACGTTTCTGATAGTTTTCCACCGCTTCCAGTAAGTTTTCCTCGCTAAAATCTGGCCACAATGTATTTGTAAACCAAAATTCTGTATAAGCGAGCTGCCATAACATAAAGTTGCTTAATCGTACTTCACCACTTGTACGAATTAACAAATCTGGCTCTGGCAGATGGGCCGTCATTAAATGAGATGTCAAGCATTCTTCTGTTATGTCTTCCATCGTTAATTGACCGTCTTGCACTTTTTGAAGCATTGTTTTCATGGCGCCAACCATTTCTGAACGACTTCCATAATTCAAAGCAAAATTTAAAATTAATCCTGTATTATGCTTCGTTTCCTCCATCGCCTCATACAATGCTTTTTGTGTATGTGCAGGCAACAAAGATGAATCGCCGATCATTTCAACACGTACATTGCGTTCCATCATTTCAGGTAAAAAGGAACCTAAAAATTCAACAGGTAAACGCATTAGAAAATCGACCTCTGTTTTTGGTCGTTTCCAATTTTCCGTAGAGAACGCGTATACCGTTAAAACTTTAATACCTAGATCTGATGCAAATCTAGTTACCTTTCGTACCGTCTTCATACCTTCATGGTGTCCAGCAACACGTGGCATGGCACGTTTCTTCGCCCAACGTCCATTTCCGTCCATAATAATCGCTACATGGGCAGGAATCGGCTCGTTTTTAGCATGGGCAACACGTTCCTCCAATGATAGTGTATCCATTTTTATTTGTTTACCTAATAGCTTTTTAAACATGCTAACTCCCCCACTACAACTAATCGGACGTATTCTAACCTATCATAACAAACAAAAGCGCTTTTTGTCTTTTTTTTCCCTCTAAATTGACTATGTATGAACTATCTTATTTTAGAACAACAATTTTATAAAGAAAAGCCTGTAAAGAAGTCTGTTAATTGTATCACACCATCTACGAAGACTTAATCCGAGGCATTCCCCTCAAATCGCGTAAAAAACAGTTCCTCTTAAATCCTAAGCAAAAATAGATGATAGGTTATTTTCATTAAAACTAAATATATTCTGTTACATAATAATTTAACAGTAAAGAGAAAAGACGTCCTGTTATTTATAGGACGCCTTCATCTCATTAAAAAGTTCCATCATAGACATGCAAATTGAGTTTTTTACACTTCTAGAATTTCTTTTTCTTTGTCTTTCGTTACTTGGTCTACCTTTACAATGAAATCATCCGTTAGTTTTTGAATGTCTTCACCGTAGCCACGTAGATCATCTTCTGTGATTTCGCCAGCTTTTTCAAGTTTTTTTAGATCATCATTGGCATCGCGACGTACGTTACGTACAGCGATTTTTGCATCTTCTGCTTCTTTTTTCACTTGCTTCACAAGATCTTTACGACGCTCTTCTGTTAAAGCTGGAATCATTAAACGAATGACAGAACCATCGTTTGTTGGTGTAATACCAATATCTGATTTCATGATTGCTTTTTCAATTTCACCTAAAATCGTTTTATCGTAAGGTGCAATAACTAATAAACGCGCTTCTGGTACCGAAACACCTGCAAGCTGATTAATTGGTGTTGGTGCACCATAATATTCAACTGAAATGCGATCTAATAGAGATGCATTTGCACGCCCTGCACGGATTGAAGATAGTTCACGTGTGAAAGCAGCGATTGTTTTGTTCATTTTTTCTGTAGTTTGTTCTAAAACTTGTTTAGTCATTCTGCATTCCTCCTAACAACAGTTCCAATTTTTTCACCTTGTACGGCACGTTTAATATTACCTGGTTCCGTAATCGAGAAGACAATTAACGGGATATCGTTATCCATACATAAAGTTGAAGCTGTAGAATCCATTACTTGTAAACCTTGTTGAATAACGTCTAAATATGTGAGTGTATCGTATTTAATGGCAGTCGTGTCTACCTTTGGATCTGCAGAATAAACACCATCTACATTATTTTTTGCCATTAAAATTGCATCTGCGTCGATTTCTGCTGCTCGTAATGCTGCAGTTGTATCAGTAGAGAAGAACGGGTTACCTGTACCTGCCGCAAAAATTACAACTCGTTTTTTCTCTAGATGACGAACTGCTTTACGACGAATGTAAGGCTCTGCTACTTGTGTCATCACGATGGAAGATTGTACACGTGTTTCAATCCCTAATTTTTCAAGTGCATCTTGTAACGCTAATGAGTTCATAACTGTTGCAAGCATACCCATATAATCGGCTGCTGCACGATCCATGCCCATTTCGCTACCAATTTTTCCACGCCATATGTTACCGCCACCAACAACAACAGCAACTTCTACATCAAGATCTACTACTTCTTTTACTTCTTCTGCAACAGACTTGATTATTTTTGGTGATAGACCGAAGCCCGCCTCTCCAGCTAACGCTTCACCACTTAATTTTATAACTACTCGTTTATATTGTGGCACACTCATTGTAAACCTCCATCAGACTTTATTTAAAACATCTCTATTCCCTTTTCCATTATAATATATATAACAATAATTGCTAGTTGTGAATAAGGCAGAATAGGAAATTATATGGCTCATCACCATAACGTATTGTTGATTTCCGTTCCGACTGGGCGCTTTCCTGGGGATGCCCCGCCTCCACTTCAATCAACATACATTGCATACGTTTCAACAAATGTCATCCACAACTTTTGGTGGATGAACCAATGCTATCTTTTTTTGCTCATTTCGGAAAAATAGGGAACACGCTATGTTGTGTTCCCCATTTTTAGTCTAGAAAATCTAGATATTATTTGATTAGGATCAAATGCAAGCTAAATTAGTTACCTTTAACTTGGCTCATTACTTCTTCAGCGAAGTTATCTTCACGTTTTTCGATACCTTCACCTACAGCGTAACGTACGAAGCCGTTTACTGAACCGCCAGTTGAAGCAACGAAGTCACGTACTTTTTGATCTGAGTTTTTAACGAATGATTGGTCAAGTAAGCAAACATCTTCGAAATATTTACCAAGACGTCCTTCAACCATTTTCGCTACGATATTTTCTGGTTTACCTTCGTTAAGTGCTTGTTCAGTTAATACTTTACGCTCACGTTCAACTTCTTCAGCAGAAACTTCATCACGAGAAACATAAGTTGGGTTAATAGCTGCGATGTGCATAGCAACATCTTTAGCAGCAGAAGCATCTGTAGAACCTTCTAAAGTAACTAATACACCGATGCGGCCGCCCATGTGTAAGTAAGAACCGAATGCATCTGCATCAGTTTTTGTTTTCACTTCGAAACGACGAAGAGTAATTTTTTCACCGATTGTTGCAATTGCTGTTGAAATTTGGTCAACAACTTTTACACCTTCAGCATTTTCAATCTCTAATGCAGCTTCAATTGATGCAGGTTTAGCAGCAAGTAATTGTTCAGCTAATGAAGCAACTAATACTTGGAATTTATCGTTTTTAGAAACGAAGTCAGTTTCAGCATTTACTTCTAGGATGATTGCTTCGTTACCATTTTCTAAAATGTATGTTGTACCTTCTGCAGCGATACGGTCAGCTTTTTTAGCAGCTGAAGAAAGTCCTTTTTCACGTAGGAAATCGATTGCAGCTTCTAAATTGCCATCAGTTTCTACTAACGCTTTTTTACAATCCATCATTCCAGCGCCAGTTTTTTCGCGTAATTCTTTTACTAATTGTGCAGTAATGTTTGCCATTTAGTGTTTCCTCCTTAAGTTGGTTGAACAAATTTTATTGATAGGTTCTAAAAAAGGTGATAAGGGTCCTGAGCCACTTATCACCTTTTTGTAAACGTGAATTACTCAGCAGCAGCTTCTACAGCTGGAGCTTCTTCTTCACCTTGTTTTGACTCGATTAATGCGTCAGCCATTTTAGCAGTTAAAAGTTTAACAGCGCGAATAGCATCATCATTAGCAGGGATTACGTAGTCGATTTCATCTGGATCACAGTTTGTATCAACAATACCTACTAGAGGGATGTTTAATTTAATAGCTTCTGCAACAGCAATACGTTCTTTACGTGGGTCAACAACGAACATTACGTCTGGAAGAGCTTGCATATCACGGATACCGCCTAAGAATTTGATTAGACGTTCGTGTTCTTTTTTAAGTTGGATTACTTCTTTTTTAGGTAGAACTTCAAAAGTTCCATCTTCTTCCATTTTTTCGATTGCTTTCATACGTGCAACACGTTTTTGAATTGTACCGAAGTTTGTAAGAGTACCACCTAACCAACGTTGGTTGATGTAGTAGTTGCCTGAACGTTCAGCTTCATCTTTGATCGCTTCTTGTGCTTGTTTTTTCGTACCAACGAAAAGAACTTTACCACCGTCTTGACCAACTTGACGCATGAAGTCATAAGCTTCCTCTAATTTTTTAACAGTTTTTTGTAAGTCGATGATGTAGATCCCGTTACGCTCAACGAAGATATATTTCTTCATTTTTGGGTTCCAACGACGAGTTTGGTGACCGAAATGTACACCAGCTTCAAGTAATTGTTTCATAGAAATTACTGACATGTGTATTTCCTCCTAGTATGTTTGGTTTTTATCCTCCGCATTTATCACTTGCAACAAGCTACCCTAAGCTTAGAGCACCACTTACTACATCAAAATGCGTGTGTATTAATAACACCATTTGCAACTATATCATAGCTTTATCCCATTCGCAACTGTTTTAGTTATGAAACTTCAATAATAGCTCGATTTCTGTTTTTCCTCTTTGAAGCTGCTTTGCAATTTCTTCTGATGTTTTACCTTGTTTCGCTAATTCAATAGCTTGTTGTTCTATTGTTAATGGCTTTACTTCTTCTTTTCGTCTTGCTTCATTTAATTGTTCGGCTGAATGTACAACTTTTGCTTCAGTCTTAACTCCAGGTTGTTGCTGACGTGAATAAGCATTGGCTACGATCTTTTTTGGCACATAAATACGCGGTTCATGATCTACACTATTAGAACCGTCTACTGTGCTTTCTTCCTCTGTCAGGGAAGGAGATTGCTCCTGCTCCTTTTGTCTCGCAATCTCCTCTACCTGTTTAACAGCATTCGTTTTAGTTGTAGTCATTGAAACTCTTTGCAACTCTTGAATTAGGCGATCGTTTTCATCTTTCATTTCAGCTAAATAGACACTTATAGTATCATCCATTTCACGCATTAAACGTTCTTGCTTTTTTTCTAAATCTTTAAATTTTGCTAGTTTTGTATTTAAAATGATGAGGAAATAAAATGAAAGTAATTGTAAAAAAAATAGAACCGCAATTAGTATGGTTGTCATTGTAAACTCCTATCCACTAAAATCCACGAAATTACCCTTAAACGGATGTTGAACCTGTTTTTTCGGCTCTTCGTTATTATTTTTTTTCTTTTTTCGAGTACCTTTTATATACTCGACACCCGCTTCTTCATCTTCACCAATCTCATCCATACCCTCAGAAGTATTCACAACTTTTTGCTTGCGTTCAATTTCTTTTTTTAACGCTTCATTTGCATGTGCTTGCTGAGCCAAAGTTTGTTGATGTGCCTGATCTGCCATTTTCCCAGCTTCAAATGTTTTCGGAATAGCTATTTGTAGTTCGACACCCTTTAAACTCATTAGACTTCCTCCTTCAATAGTAGGTATATAAGATCATTACGCATTAATCATTTCGTTAGATAATAATTTTCGCAACTTTAATAGCGCCTTAGAGTGGATTTGTGAAATACGTGACGTAGATAGTTCCAACATTTCCCCAATTTCTGTTAATGTTAATTCTTCTGTATAAAATAAGCTAAGCACCAGCTGCTCTTTATCATTTAGCTTTTGGATATTTTCAGCTAAGTCTTCCAGTAATTCTGACTTAACGATCGCTTGCTCAGGGGTCTCAGTCGTATCATCACGTATAACAAATGACTTTCCATCAGTTTCATCTTGATCTTGCTGCTCATTAATGGAAAGAACATTTGAAAAGAAATGTTCCTGTACAGTTTGGTGAACTTCCTCAATAGGTAAAGCCATATGCTCCGCAAGCTCTTCAGGTGTTACATGACGCATATATTTTTGTTCTAAATGTTCAATTTGTGCATCTAATTTCTTTGCCTTTTCACGAGCTGAACGCGGCAACCAATCTTCCTTACGTAAACCATCTATAATTGCTCCTCTTACTCTAAAAGAAGCATATGTATCAAATTTCAAGTCTCTATTAATATCAAATTTATTTAATGCATCAAAAAGACCTAACATGCCTAAGCTCGTTAAATCGTCTCGAGATACACTCTTTGGTAAACCCGTACCAATGCGCTGTACATGATATGATACTAGAGAAATATATTTTTTTATTAGCATATCACCAGCATCTGGATCGCGCTCATGTATCCAACGATTCCACAGCTTTTGTTCATCGTTCAGAATTGGTTGTGTCATGTAATCCACCTCTCTTAAGAAAAACGCATTTACGCGCCTGTTTGCCATTGACTACGATTACCTTCTAGAAAGAAATATGTCCCTTATTGTTCTTTTTCCTGCCAAAATTCTGTTCAATCGATAGGGGCGTTAGCCATAAGCCTCTCACATAAAAAACATTGCCCTTCTTTCCTATATTATAACAAGAATCGACTTTAATTTCATTTGTTTCTCCTACTCTATCACAGATTCTTTAAATTTATTTGTCGGCCATATTTTAGTTTGGTTATAGCCAAAATCCGTCTAGTTTTAAAAGAGAATCAAGATGTAGCTCTTTAGCAAAGATGAAAACTATGCCCTTGGTTTTCCACCGATAAGTAGCTTTCACAAAAAAAGAGCCGCTATTTGCGACTCCTATGTTTATGCATTTATTTGTTGTTCATCCTCACGATTCATCATCGTTCGTACAACCTGGGCAATTTCATCTGAGCTTTCATCCTGAAACTCAACGGTTGAGTTAGCCGTCGGTGTTTCTTGATCTTCCTTGGAATTGACAGATTCGTTTTCTTCTAGCTCACCTTCAACGACTTCTTCATCGCCCTCTGGTGTGAATAAAACGTAGGCAATTAAAAACCTTACAATATACATGACAAAAAACATAATTATTCCCGCTACAAATGATCCTATGATAATACGTAATGGTGTAAAAGGTTTTTGAAATGTACTAAAAAAATATAGAGAAAAGGCAGCTAACGCACCCCATAGGTTATAAAAAATAGAACCAAACATTATATTTCACTCACTCCTTGGTTTACCGTTCGAATATGTAATGTCGACGTCGCAGGAGAAAATTCAATTGTTCTCCCACTATTACCACCCGTGTCTTCGGCAACTAAAGGAATTCCATGGCGTTTTAACTCAAACTTTACCGCTTCTACATTACGCGGACCGATACGCATTGAATCTTTGTCAGAGGTAAATTTAAACATCTGCGCACCACCCGCAATTTTTGCCTTTAGCTTAAATTTTTGAACGCCCTCTAACTTTAATAGGTCAATCATTGCCGCGACGCTTGTGTCAGCAAATTTAGCCACATTTATTGACTCTTGTCTACCTAAACTCGAATCTGGCAACATTACATGTATTAAACCAGCAATTTTTTTTGACTCATCATATAAAATAACACCTACACAAGATCCAAGACCTGATGTTCTGATCGTGTTTGGTAACTTTACTACATCCATTTGTGCAATTCCAACTTTTATCACTTGTCCATTACTATTACTCAGCATCATCTATGAAACTCCTAATGCTTTAAAAATAGCATCAAATGAATCTGGATCCGGTAATAAGAAAAAATGTCCTTTTACTGTTTCTTGGTCCTCTGCACCGTCTTCAAAAATGGATGTATTTATTACGATTACATTATCGCTAATATGTGATAATTCAATCAAACCAATACTAATAATGGCACCAAACATGTCAACACTTAGTCCTGGGACTGTCGGATAAATTTTTAAATTTGTAAAGTCAGATAACGCTGATAAATAAGAGCCAGATAAAATATTACCCATTTCCTGCATAGCTGATAAACCTAACTCTGAAACAGGTTGTTTTTTAAAGTCGAATGATTCATCGTATATGAGACGACGGATAAAACGATTTGCTTGTTCAATTGGCAAGATAAAAAACATACTACCTTCAGCATCACCTTCAATGCGTAGATAGATTCCAACTACGACATTTTCAGATCCTCCAGCAAGCTCCATCATGTCATTAAATGACACCATTTCAACCTTTGGTACTCGCATATCAATTTTTTTACCAAGTAAATTGGAAAGTGCTGTAGCAGCATGCGCAGCACCAATATTTCCAATTTCTTTAAATACGTCTAAATGTAGTGATGTAATTTTTTGATTAAATGTCATTATCGACCCCTACTTTAGTGGATTTAGTACTTTCTCTAAATGTAATAATATTAATAAACGTTTATCTATTTTAGCTACTCCTGAAATAAACTCTTCTCCAAGTGAACCAACTACTTCTGGCTGTGGTTCAATTGAGTTTGCAGGTATGTCTAACACATCATTTGCAGAATCTACTACGAAGCCTACTTCCATATCCTCTAATGAAATAATGATAATACGAGTTGTTTCTTCATGCTCAGAGATCGGTAATTCAAATCGTTCACGTAAGTCCACAATTGGTGTTACGACTCCGCGTAGGTTAATAACACCTTTTACAAATTTCGCTGTTTTTGGTACACGTGTAATATGCATTAGTTTTTCAATCCCTTGAACATGCGATACAGGAATCGCATATTCTTTATCTGCTAATTGAAAAACAATCACTTTAATACTTTCTTGTTCCACTGCGTTTGTCATTGTTTACACCTCTCTTATTCATTCACTTTATTTAATAAGTGCGTTACAATCCACAATTAAGGCTACTTTCCCATTACCTAAAATTGTTGCACCTGAAATTGCAAAGATATTCGTTAAGTAATTTCCTAATGATTTCAGAACAATTTCTTGTTGACCAATGAATGAATCCACTACTAAACCAGCAAGCTTCTCACCTTTTCGAACGATGACCACTGAATGGAATTCGTCAACTTGTGGTTCTTTGCGAGGTACCTCAAAGATTTCTTCTAAGAATACTAGTGGTACTACTTTGCCACGGAAATCGATTACTTTTTGATTATGCGCATTCATAATTTCTGATGAACGGATAATGGAAGTTTCAATAATTGATGAAAGTGGAATTGCATAAATCTCTTTTTCAATTTCTACTAGCATGACAGAAATAATCGATAATGTCAGTGGTAATTGAATCGAGAATATTGAGCCTACGTCTTGTGTAGATTCAATGGAAATATTTCCACCCAATGATTCTATTGTTGTTTTAACAACGTCTAATCCTACGCCTCGGCCTGATACATCAGAAATAACATCTGCTGTTGAGAATCCAGAAGCCAAAATAAGCTCATTAATTTGCTTATCTGACATTGAGTATGATTGTTCTTGTGTAACAATACCTTTAGAAATAGCTTTCGCTAGTACTTTTTCACGGTTAATACCTGCTCCATCGTCTTCAATTTCAATAAAGACATAGTTACCGCTATGATAAGCACGTAGTACAACCGTTCCTTCTTCTGGCTTTCCTTTCGCAAGGCGAGCTGTAGGATTTTCAATACCATGGTCGACAGAGTTACGGATTAAATGAACAAGTGGATCTCCAATTTCATCGATTACAGTACGATCTAGCTCGGTTTCGGCACCGATAATTTCCAGGTTAATCTTCTTATTAAGATCACGAGATAACTGACGGATCATTTTTGGGAAGCGGTTGAATACTGTTTCAACCGGAACCATACGCATCGTTAAAATAATTGTTTGTAAGTCACCCATGACGCGGCTCATACGCTCTACAGTTTCATTTAACTCACCGTGATTAACCTCAGTTGAAATAGACTGTAGTCGCCCTCGATCTATCACAAGCTCTTCAAATAAGTTCATTAAAATATCAAGACGCTCGATATTAACACGAATTGTTTTATTACCAACAGGCGCATGGCTTTTATCAGCTTTAGCAGGAGCTGCCGCTTTTGCAGGTTTAGGTGCTGGAGTAGTGTTTTCAGGTGCAGTAGCAGGTTTAGCCTCCGGTTCTATCGTTGCTGTAGCTGTTACTTCTTGAATTGCTTGTTCTTTTTCACTAAATTGCTTTTCTTCGATCGTAGCGACAATCACTTCTTCGACTTCTGAAACTTTCATAATCTTTTTCTGCATATCTTCAGCAGATTCTTTTGTCACGAAAGCTACATAAAATTGTTGATCGAACTGCTCATCTTCAAGCTTATCTACAGATGGATTTGATTTAATAACATCCCCATCTTTTTCTAAGATTTCAAACACCATAAATACACGTGCCGCTTTTAACAGACAGTCCTCACGTAGTCTCACTGATATTTCAAATGCATTGAAACCTTGTTCAGCAGATTGTGCAATAACTGTTTCTTCAAAGCTGTCATACTCTAAAACACTTGCTACAGCAGTAACTGTTGTCTCAATAGTTGCGACAACCACTTCTTCAACTTCTGAAACTTTCATAATCTTTTTCTGTATATCTTCAGCAGATTCTTTAGTTACGAAAGCTACGTAAAATTGTTGGTCGAACTGTTCGTCTTCAAGCTTTTCTACAGATGGATTTGATTTAATAACATCCCCATCTTTTTCCAAAGCCTCAAACACCATGAATACACGTGCTGCTTTTAAAAGACAGTCCTCACGTAATCGCACTGATATTTCAAATGCATTGAAACCTTGTTCAACAGATTGTGTAATAACTGTTTGTTCAAAGCTGTCATACTCTAAAACACTAGCTACAGCAATAACTGGTGTCTCAGTAGTTGCTACTACTTCAGGAATCGCGTACTCACCTAATTCAATACGCTTTAACTGCGCTACAGTTGAGGATACATCACGCTTTCCATCTCCGCCATTCGCAATGTCCATTACCATTTCTTCTAGATGGTCTACAGACTCAAAGACAACATCTAAAATTTCAGGAGTTACATGGATTTTCTCGTTTCGGATTGCATCTAACACGTTTTCCATTTTATGAGTTAAATCCGCTAAATCTTCAAAGCCCATTGTCGCAGACATACCTTTTAATGTATGTGCAGAGCGGAAAATTTCTCCAACAATCGCCAAATCATCTGGATTTTTCTCTAGTTCTAATAAATGTTCACTACATGCTTGTAAATGGTCTTTACTTTCTTCGATAAACATCTCTAAATATTGATTGACTTCCATAAGAGGACACCCCTTTTAAGGCAAATATTTCATTATTGTTTGTGCAATATCATCTACATCTGCAACTTCATCGACAAGTTGCGTTTCTACTGCGGCTTTTGGCATACCATACACTATGCAAGTTTCAGCTGACTCAGCAATGGCAATCACATTCCCAGAACTTTTCAGTGCTTTTAGCCCATTAGAGCCATCATGACCCATACCTGTCATAATAACTGCCACTTTATCAAAATCTTTAATTTGGCTCACATCTTCGAACATCACATCTACAGAAGGGCGATGTCCAGATTTAGGTGGTTCATTATTATCAAGGACTATGCCAAAGGAGGTACCTACTTTTCTAAGTTTTAAATGATACCCACCAGGTGCAATATACGCCACTCCAATTTGGAGAATATCTCCTTGCTCAGCTTCCTTTACGGTAATCTCACTCAATTGATCTAGACGAGTAGCAAGAGATTTTGTAAATCCTGCTGGCATATGCTGGACAATTAAAATGGGTGCTTGAATTGATTTAGGAATCTTTGTAATTACTTCCTGCAGCGCTCTTGGTCCACCAGTAGACGTACCAATTAGTACAATTTTCTTACTCACTTTACTCCATTCTACATGTGGCTTCGATAGTTCTGTCCTTGTCGGAGTAACATGGACAGGAGGAGTCACCCTACTTTCACTAAGTGGTTCTCTTCTAATGGTACTCGCATTTAATGCCTTTTCTTGTTGTTTTTTACTACCAGAAGGTTTTTTTAATTTTGAAATAGGTACTAATGCTGCTTGTTCAACCTTGTGGACAAGCTCAGTTTGAATTTTATGTAAATCAAGAGAAATTGTTCCGCTAGGCTTCGCGACAAAATCTACTGCCCCAAATTCAATTGCTGTTAAAGCATTTTCAGCCCCTCGTTGAGTTGTACTAGAAAGCATAACAATAGGTACTGGACATATAGTCATAATTTCTTTTAAAGCATCAAGCCCATTCATTTCAGGCATCTCAATATCCATTGTCACAACTGATGGCTTCAATGTTTGAATTTTTTTTATCGCATCTTTCCCATTTCGAGCTGTTCCAACTACTTCAACCTTCGAGTTGCCAACAAAAAAGTCACTAATTAGCTTTCTCATAAAAGCAGAATCATCAACAACCAGTAGCTTGCTTTTATGTAAAAAGTCCAATTAATCACGTCCTTTCGAAAAAATACTTCTTAATTTAGATAAGAATTTACCCGCTGACTGATCATGTGCATGAACTTCCTCCGCACGGTGTTCTATAAAACGCGCCACTATAAGTTGAAGTGTCTTTGAAATAAGTGCGTCTGGATAAGCAAGTGAAAAAGGTACTTGCTCACGCACAGCCTTACGCACAACAGAATCTTCAGGTAATGAACCCAACACAGTAACTTCTTTTTCCAAAAAACGTTTCATCGTAAGCCTAAGCCGTTCATTGGTTTCTGTTCCTTCTTCCTTACTAAAAGCACGATTACAGAGTATATAAAATTGCTTGTCAGCATCTCGTAAATGAATGTATTTCATCATCGAATATGCATCTGTAATAGAGGTCGGCTCTGCAGTTGATATAACAATGATTTCATTTATTGAGGCTAGTAATTCTAATGTCCAGCTTGTAGCTCCTGCCCCCATATCAAATAAGATATAATCGAAGTTTTTTTGAAACTGTTCAAATCCATAAACAAGTCGTTCAAACATCACCTCTGACCACTCGAGGACACTCGACAAACCAGATCCACCTGCAATATATTTTAAACCATAAGGGCCTTCGAAAATTACTTCTTCTAGCCCCTTATTCCCATCCAAGTAATCTTTCAAACTATTAGAAACATTTTTTCCAATTAAAATATTGATATTCCCCATACCAATATCCATATCTACGATTAGAACTTTTTTCCCTTTATTGGCCAATGTAGTGGCAAAATTCATTGTGAAGTTACTTTTGCCGACCCCACCTTTGCCGCTTACAACTGCTATTGCTCTACCTAATTCACCCTGCTGCCCCAACATTTTCAAACGTAATGTTTCAGCTTGGTCTCTCATTTTTCTTCACCTTGGAAAATTAAATTTAGTACTACTTCTAAATCAGCTTCTTCAATATCTTCTGGTACTTCTTGACCATTCGTGTAGTAAGCAAGTCCTTTATTATATTTAATCATTAAATTAATCATTGTGCCAATAGAATTTGTTTCATCAATCTTAGTAAAAATAAATTTTTCAATTGGTAATTGCTTAAATTGATCTACAATGTTTGTCATGTCCTTTTCTTTCGTCGTCATCGCAAGTACTAAGAAGGATTCTGCTTGATCATCAAATTTTATGAGACGCTGTAGATCATCTACATATTTAACCTCTTTATAATTGCGACCTGCTGTATCTATAAACACTAGATCTAAATGGGACAATCGTTGGATTGCTTGTTCAAAATCAGTAGCATTATAGGCAATTTCGACAGGTGCCTGCAATAGTCCAGCATACGTTTTTAATTGCTCAATTGCGGCAATCCGGTAAGTATCGGTTGTAATAAAGCCTATTTTTTTCTTTTTCTCTAAAACTGCTCTAGCTGCCATTTTCGCAATTGTCGTGGTCTTTCCGACACCTGTTGGACCTAAAACATTAATATATTTTTTTTCGTAGGATAAGCCTCCGACCGAAAGATTCTCAAGCTCTTTGCGCAATAAATTTTTCGTAATCATCTTACATTGAGAGAAATTGATTTCTGACGCTTCTCTGAAATGCATAAAAAGCTCATCACCAATCGTTGTGATGAGCTCTTCATTTAGCTCCTGCTGTCTTAAGTATTCAATGAAGGGTAAGAGTTCATCGGGATATTGAGCTTGTGTGGTCTTCTTATGCATGGACTGCATTAAAGCCTTAAGATCTGTAATTTCTTTCCTCAATTCTTCAGAAATGCCACTTTCCTCATGTAAGACTGCAGGATGCTGTGGCTGATGTATCTTGGCTTGAACAGCATTCGTAATCTCTAGTAACCTTGCATTCTCTTTTGTTATAGGTAAAGCTGCAGGTGCTGGAGCCGTATTACTTGGCTCCATTGAATCGATCCCTGCTACAACCTCAAAACTTTTCTTTTTAATGATTCCAAAAAATTTTTTAGTGACCACTACTTTTGAATTCAAAATGACAGCGTCCTCACCTAATTCCGCACGCACAAGCTTCATCGCCTCTGGTATGGAGGATGCATAATATTTTTTCATTTTCATTCAACATTCACCACCCCAACACTTTGAATTTCAACCGAAGCATCAAGTTCATTGTATGAAAGAACTGGAATTTGCGGGAAATAACGCTCCGTTAGTTGACGTAAATACATACGAACTGCTGGCGAGCATAAAATAATAGCAGATTGTTCCATAAAGGAAACGCGCTCTACTTCTGCAGCAATGGTTTCCAAGACCGTTTGAGAATCTTGTGGATCCATCGCTAAGTAATTTCCGTGATCAGTTTGCTGAATACTATCAGCAATCATTTTCTCAACTTTACCCGAAACAGTTATGACCTTCAATGACGAGCTGTCTCCTACGTATTGAGAAGTAATCTGACGTGCCAATGATTGGCGTACGTACTCGGTTAGTATATCTGTATCGCTCGTTAACTTTGCGTAGTCTGCTAGCGTCTCAAAAATAATTGGTAGATTTCGGACTGAAACATTTTCTCGTAAAAGTTTACCCAATACTTTTTGAATCTCACCTGTTGATAATGGTGTAGGTGTCAGTTCTTCGACTAAAATTGGATGTGTTTCACGTAAATGATCGATTAGCTGCTTCGTCTCTTGACGACCGAGTAATTCATAAGCATTTGCACGAATCATTTCCGTTAAATGGGTTGATACAACACTCGGTGGATCAACAACTGTATAGCCGAACATTTCGGCATCCTCTTTCACTTGCTCAGTAATCCACTTAGCAGGTAGTCCAAATGACGGTTCAACTGTGTCAATACCCTCGATAGAATCATCGTCTCCTGGACTCATTGCTAAATAATGATCAAGTAAAAGTTCACCACGCGCCATTTCGTTACCCTTTATTTTAATTCGATATTCATTTGGTTGTAATTGAATATTGTCACGAATACGTACAACTGGAATGACAATCCCTAATTCTAATGCTAACTGTCGACGTATCATGATGACGCGATCTAATAAATCGCCACCTTGAGCAGCATCTACTAAAGGTATTAAACCATAGCCAAATTCAAACTCAATTGGGTCCACGTTTAATAAATTCACAACGTTTTCAGGGCTCTTCATGCCGTCTGTGGCCACTTCTTCCTCAATTTCAAGTAATTCTTCTGCATCCTCAGGTTTCTTACGTTCCATCATGTAAGCACCAGCAATTAGTGAAATACCAATTGGTAGTGTTACCCAAAGAGGTATAGGTGTGAAAAATCCTAGTAAAAGTATTGTTCCACCTGCTACATAAAGCAGTTTTGCTTGAGCAAATAACTGTCCTGTAATATCTTCACCAAGACTCCCTTTAGAGGATGCACGTGTTACAACAATCCCTGTCGCTGTAGAAATCAACAATGCCGGAATTTGCGATACAATACCGTCCCCAACCGTTAGCTTAGAAAAATGAGTAGCTGCTTCAGCAAATTCAAGATCCATCTGCACAACCCCGATGATGATACCAAATAATAAGTTGATAATAACCATAACCATTGAGGCAATGGCATCCCCTTTTACGAATTTTGTGGCACCATCCATCGCTCCGTAGAAGTCCGCTTCACCCGCTACTTTGTCGCGTCGTTCACGTGCTTCTCGCTCAGAAATAACTCCTGCATTTAAGTCAGCATCAATACTCATTTGTTTACCCGGCATCGCATCAAGAGTGAAACGTGCTGCTACTTCTGCTACACGTTCCGCCCCTTTTGTAATAACGATAAACTGAATTAACACAAGAATTAAGAATACAACTAAACCAACAAGAACATTCCCGCCGACTACGAAATCACCAAAGGTTTCAACAACAGAACCAGCATCTCCATTCGCTAAAATAGCACGTGTTGTGGAAACGCTCAGTCCGAGTCGGAACAAGGTTAACAGTAAAATAACTGAAGGGAAAATAGAAAAATCTAACGCTTCCTTCATACTCATTGCTGTTAACAGTACTATTATTCCTAGTGTAATATTAATGACGATTAAGAAACTTAACATCCACGGAGGAAGAGGGATGATGAGCATCGCAACGATTAAAATAACCGCACCTAAAACCCCTAAATCGCGAACTTTCATTTGTGTCCCTCCTACTAAAAGCTTTAAATTTTCCGCTTAATTCGATAAACATAAGCAAGCACTTCTGCTATTGCTTTGAAAAACTCTTCTGGTACCTGATCGCCGATTTCTACTTGATCATACATTGCTCGTGCTAATGGTCTATTTTCAACCATAATCACATCATTTTCTTTGGCAATCAGTTTAATTTTTTGAGCGATAAAGTCTGTCCCCTTCGCGACGACGCGTGGGGCTTCCATACTTTCCTCATCATACTTGAGGGCAATCGCATAGTGAGTAGGGTTTGTTATGACAACATCAGCGCTTGGAATCTCTGACATCATACGACGCATCGCCATTTCGCGTTGGCGTTGTTTGATTTTCGATTTGATCAGCGGGTCACCCTCACTATTTTTATATTCATCTTTAATGTCTTGCTTCGACATTTTAAGATTTTTTTCGTATTCAAGTTTTTGATATACCCAGTCTAAAATAGATACACAAAGTAAAACGAGGGAAGCTGCAATTCCCATAATACCAACAAGCTTACCCACTGTAATTAGAGTCATCCATGGACTTTTAAAGGATAACGCCAAAACCTCTGGCAAATTTGTCCATATAATAATTGTCGTAACACCACCGATAAAGCCAATCTTTAATACTGACTTTAAAAGCTCTACAATGGCTTTAACAGAAAATATTTTTTTTAACCCTTTAATCGGGTCCATCTTTTTCAAATCAAACTTCATCGGCTCCAATGTAAATAGAAAGCCGAATTGTAGAAAGTTACCTGCCAATGCTCCAACAAATGCAATTGCCATAATTGGTATGACAATAATAGCCATTTGCATTAATGTTTCTGTAAATAGGCGCATCACACTATCAATTGTTAGTGTTTCTACGCGTATGTTATGAATGAAAGTTTGCCTGAAAAAAGCTAGGAGTTCGTCTCGCAGTGAACCTGCAAAGAAGAATAAAAAGATAAATACCATAAGCATGACAATCGCACTGGATATATCCTGACTTTTGACAACCTGACCTTTTTTTCGAGCATCCTGTCGTTTTTTTGGTGTCGCCTTTTCCGTTTTTTCTCCCGCAAAGTACTGTAAATCTAAATCCAGCAGTAGCAGCATCTTACCCACCACCTAAAATAGCCATTAAATCACGCATAGCGTAAATCATAATTGTAATAAGTTTTTGAATAACTTGAACCATGACAGCCATCATTGTGAATAACACTAGTAAACTAACACCAATTTTAATGGGAAAACCGACTACAAAAATATTTAATTGTGGTACAGTTTTCGCTGTGATTCCTAAAGCCAAATCGACTAAAAATAAAGTTGCTACGACAGGAGCGGCCATTTGAAAAGCAATCGCAAAAACAGCCGTAAATGTTGTGATGATAAACTCGATATAATCATCATTTGCGAAATTAGGGAATCCCTGATCCATCGGTAAGAATTGATAGCTATAATAAATTCCATCGAGAATCATATGATGTCCATCTATTGCTAGCAGAAAGAGTAATGCTAGCGTATTAAAAAATTGTCCAATCAATGGACTTTGTGCACCTGTTTGCGGGTCAATAATGTTGGCAATGGCAAACCCCATTTGAAAATCTATAAAGCTTCCGGCAATTTGAATTGCCGACATGATGATGTAGCCTATTAGACCAAGTAACAGCCCAATGAGCGCTTCCTTCACCACTAAAAGTATGTAATCACCATTAACTACAAATGGTTCAACGTCAATTGTATAATACATCATCCAAGCTAAAACTATTGCGAGAGTTATTTTGACTTTTGCCGGAATCGTTCTGTATGAGAATAAAGGTACACTCACAAAGAAAGCTGAAACGCGCACAAGTACTAATAAAAAAACCGTAAAATGCGGGATTAATTCATTCATCTACTCACCCTATATAACGCGTTAAATTCTCAAAAATGTCTCTCGCATAGCTTGTCACCTGTGATAACATCCATGGACCGAAAAATACGATAGCTACTAATACAGCGATGATTTTTGGAACGAATGCTAACGTTTGCTCTTGAATCGAAGTTGTTGCCTGAAAAATACTTACTGCTAAACCAACGATTAAAGCAACTAATAGTAGCGGACCGCTTGTTAGAAGGATAATCATAATGGCACGCTCTGCAATTGAAATAACCAATTCACCTGTCATACTGTATCATCCCCTAAAAACTTTGTAGTAATGATTTTATCACCAGGTACCAACCATCAACGAGTACAAATAATAAAATCTTAAACGGTAATGAAATCATAACCGGCGGTAACATCATCATCCCCATCGACATTAGAGTACTTGCGACAATCATATCGATTACTAGGAATGGAATAAAAATCATAAAACCAATTTGGAACGCTGTTTTAATCTCACTCAACGCGAAAGCAGGTACTAGCATTGTAAGGGGAATTTCTTCTACAGATGCTGGCTTTTCTGCCTGATTATACTTTAAAAACAAATCAAGGTCCTTTTGCCTTGTATGCTTACTCATAAACTCTTTAAATGGTACACTTGCCCGATCATACGCTTCCTCAAGCCCAATTTCTTCAGCGAATAATGGCTGTAATGCCTCTTTATTGACCTCTTGAAATGTTGGAGCCATGATAAAGAAAGTTAAAAACAAGGAAAGACCTACAATGACCTGGTTTGGTGGCATTTGCTGTGTCGCCAATGCCGTACGAACAAACGATAGCACAATAACAATTCGTGTAAACGATGTCATTAAAATTAAAATACTTGGTGCTAGTGATAGAACAGTCAACATTAAAAGGAGCTTAACAGAAGTTGAGACGTTTGTCGGATCGCTGTTGGAAAAAGTATTGATTACATCATTCATTTATCATCGTTCTCCTTTTGCTTCCATTTATCCAGTTCTTCACTACGCTCCTGTTTAATTTCGGAAATCTTTTTTTCAAATAGTTCACCAAAAGCGTTTTGATTTTGCTTTGTTGATGAACTCTCATTATTTTTTCTCTTAAACTTCGAAAATACTTCTGCAATATACGGTGATGTTGCTGCAAGTTCTTGTCGTTCATTATAAAGTGCTAATAGTGATGCAATTTCATCAGGATCAGTAATTTCACGTAACAACTGTACATCCTCACCAACCCCAACTAAATACAGTGTTTTACCTACTTGTAATAGCTGTACCGACTTTTGAGCACCTAACGATAAACCGCCTAAATTTTGTACCAATTGATTACGTTGAAAGTTTAAATTTCTTTTATTTAAAAACTTCATCAATCCATAGAATAAAGCTACAACAAAAATAAGCGCCAAAACCATTTTTATGTATTCCCATGCAGATATGTCTCCAGCTGCTTCTACATTTAAATCATCTTGCTTAGCAGCTGGATCTTTATCTTCTGTACAATCTCCTTTATTTATGCAGTCATTTACACTATTCGTGTTAGAGTCTGCATACACTGAAGTCGTTGTAGGGTACAAAAACAGGAAGGATACAAGAAATGCGAAAATCATCGTTAGACGAAATGATTTTAACATTCTCATGCAATCATCCTAGAGCTTTTTGAATCGCTTCAATTACACGATCAGCTTGGAAAGGCTTAACGATAAAGTCTTTCGCACCCGCTTGAATTGCATCGATTACCATAGCTTGTTGACCCATAGCTGAACACATAATTACAGTTGCATTTGGATCTGAACCCTTAATCGCTTTAAGAGCTGCAATACCATCCATTTCAGGCATTGTAATATCCATCGTTACTAAATCTGGCTTTAATTCGTTGTACTTTTCAACAGCCTGTAAACCATCAGCTGCCTCACCAACAACTTCAAATCCATTTTTCGATAAAATATCCTTGATCATCATGCGCATGAATGCAGCGTCGTCTACAATCAAAATTCTTTTTGACATGGTTAACTCCTCCAATTGAAACTATCTTAAATTATTTAAACGCTCTGCTTGACTTAAAACATCCGTAATGCGGACACCGAAGTTTTCATCAATAACAACGACTTCACCTTTAGCGATTAAACGACTATTTACTAAAATATCAACCGGTTCACCAGCCAATTTATCTAGTTCAATAATCGAACCACTAGATAGTTCTAAAATCTCTTTTACAGAACGCTTTGTACGTCCTAACTCTACAGTAACTTGCAACGGAATATCAAGTAGCATATTTAAATTTCTAGCTTCAGGTTGCGAGATAACATTTGTATCAAAACTAGCAAACTGTGCTTGTTGAACATTGACCGGTTGAACAGGTCTTGTTGCATGAGGAATTTGTTGTTGCTCTTGATACATTGGTTGCTGTACTGGTGCTGCCTGCTGTTGATAAACTGGCTGTGCAGGCGGCGCTGATGTTACAGGTGCTTGTGGTTGCACAAGCGACGCTACTGGTGCTTCAGGCGCTATAGTTGCAGCCACAGGTTCCTCGATTGATTCTGTTTCCCCTAATAGAGATTTTACAATGTTTTGACTAAATTTAAGCGGTAATAATTGCATTAGATTTGAATCAATTAAATTACCGATTTTCAATCTGAAGGATACTTTTACGAGTAAATCATCTTCAGGAATATTTTCTCGCCCTTCATTTTGAGAAATATTCATTAAATCAATGGTTGGTGGAGAAATATCCACTTTTTTATTGAATACCGTTGACATTGAAGTAGCCGCAGAACCCATCATTTGATTCATAGCTTCTTGAACAGCGCTTAGCTGAATTTCACCTAGGTCTGGTTTCGGATTTAAGCCATCTCCACCTAACATTAAATCAGCAATAATCGCTGCATCGGATTGCTTAATAACAAGTAAATTCATACCTGATAATCCAATCGTATATTCAACTTGTACGGCTACATAAGGATGAGGAAATTCCTCTTCTAATTTGTTACGGTTAATCATTGAAATACTTGGGGTAGTAATATCTACTTTTTGACCTAATAACGCTGAAAGTGCTGTAGCAGAGCTACCAAAAGATATATTTCCTACTTCACCTAATGCATCTTGGGCAAACGAATCGAGGTAATCCTCCACTCGTAAATCATTTATTTCTTCATCTGTAGAAGCTTCAGTGTCGCTGTTTTTATCTTCCAACGTCTCGCCCCTTAATAACGCTTCAATTTCTTCTTGGGAGAGCATTTCATCACTCATCTTCGTCTCCTCCTTTCAAAGGGTCGATAATCTGGATTGCTAATTTTTTACCGTGTTTTCCTGGTTGAACTGTGAATTTCGGTAATGTCCCTACCTTTAATAGTAACGGGTCTTCAATTTTTTGTTCTAATTGAACGACATCCCCAACTTGCATCGTGAGGAAATCCTCAATGGTGATGTCTGTAATACCAAGTTCGACGGAAAGAGGTAGTTGTGCTTGTTTCACACGTGTTTCAAGCATTTTTGTTTGCTCTGGAGACATCTCTTTTGTATTTGTCTGCATCCAATAGCGAACAGAAAGATTTGGAACAATTGGCTCCAATACAACATGCGGAATACAAATATTAATCATTCCGCTTGTCTCACCGATGATCGTATTTAATGAAATAACGACAACCGTTTCATTGGGTGAAATCATTTGTAAAAATTGAGGGTTGACCTCAAGCTCTACTAAAATCGGATCAATTTCCGCAACATTTTCCCACGCCTCGCGTAAATTATCGAATGACCGTTCAAAAAGGTTCGTCATAATCTTAGTTTCAATTTCTGTTAAGTTATCCACATTACTATGACTCGCCCCGCTACCGCCCATTAAACGATCTAACATCGAGTAGGCAATGTTCGGATTTATTTCCATCAATATGTTACCATCCAATGGTGGTACTTCAAATACATTAATGAGTGTCATATTCGGAATCGAACGTACAAACTCTTCAAATGGTATTTGGTCCACTGATGCAACAGTAATCTGCACATAGCTCCTTAGCTGTGCAGAAAAAAATGTTGTCAGTAGTCGTGCAAAATTTTCATGTATTCGGGTCAAACTTCGGATTTGATCTTTTGAGAAACGCAGTGCTCGTTTAAAGTCATATACCTTAACCTTGCGTCCTTCGTCCTCTTTTTTTATGTCGTCTGCTGACATTTCCCCTGTTGATATTGCGGAAAGCAGCGCATCTATCTCGGATTGAGATAACACATCTCCTGCCATTTGCCCACCTCCATTTCAAGCAGTTTCTTTATTATTGAGTAATGAAGGAGGTAATATAAATCTCTTGAATTTCTCCCTCTTGCATCAATTCATTTATTCGTGTTTTTAATGATTTTTGGAAAGCTTGTTTACCTTGCTTACCTTCTAAATCTTTTTGCTCCATTTCGGAAAGCTCTTGAATAACAATATTTTTCACTTGGAAATCACGCTTTGTTAACTCGGCAGCTGCATCTTTATTTGTTGTTTGAATTTTTAAAGACATACGTACAACTTTGTTATCAGCTAGATTTGTCGTAATTTCGGGAACTTCTACAGAAGCTTCTACGATTTCATCAATTGTTGGTTCAATAGGTCCTGCTGGCTTATTAAATTGGGTAAACAAAACAAACGCAATAACCCCGATAAGTATGATTGCTACTAGTACGATGATAATCATCGTTAACATTTTGTTATTCTTCATCTTCATCACCTCGTAGATGCGGGTTTGATAGTATTTGTATATTTTTATAAAAGGCTCTTACCTTTTGTCGCACCTCATCTTCACTCTGTAAAACAATGATTTTGGTTCCAGTCGTTAATGTAATGGTCGTGTCTGGGAAAGATTCGACCGTTTCTATGTATAAAGCATTCAATGTAAATGCTTTGCCATTTAGACGTGTTAGTTCAATCATTGAAATAGGGCCGGGTCTACATGAGAGCCGGCCCGACCCTCCCTCATATGAAATTATGTTTTTCTACAGTCTGAACGCCAGCTATTTCTACCATGCTTATGTCCTAGTATTCTAAGCGTTTAAATGGCTTTCCTTAACACACTTGGCGAGCCAAACTGAAAATATTCCAATTATTTCAGACTATCGTTTTAAGTTTACTAACTCTTGAAGAATTTCATCTGATGTTGTAATAATACGAGTATTCGCTTGGAAACCACGTTGTGCAACAATCATCTCAGTAAATTCTTCAGATAGGTCAACGTTAGACATTTCTACCTTCCCAGCTTGAACACTACCCATACCTGCCACAGTACCTACTTGTGCATACGCTACACCTGAGTTTGTTGTTTGTTGATAGTAATTACCGCCTACTTTAGCAAGCCCACCAGCATTCGGGAATTTAGCCATAATCAATTGACCAGCCCATTGTAGGTCCCCATTTAAATCTGTATAAGTAATCGTACCATCCTGACTAACGTTTACCGCTTTAGCTGTAGGCGGGATACGAATTGGTCCTACAGTACCGTCAGCAGGTGTTAATTTGCCAGTATCATCAAATAAGTTGGCACCTTCATCACCAGATGCTTTTGGTCCATCTGCCGCTAAGATACCTGTATCATCCTTCTCGATAACAAGCTCGTCACCAGCTGAAATACCTACCATATATTTACCATCAGCATTCACTAAATATCCATTATTATCCATGTAGAAAACACCATTACGTGTAAATAATGTGTTATTGAAACCTTCTTCATCAATAAAGCCACTATCTGGATCTGGTGCACCATTAGCATCAGCCACCATAAAGAAGCCATCACCTTCAATAGCTAAATCTAATCCACGTCCTGTTTGTTGTAAGGATCCACCACCGTGAATGGTATCAATAGCCGCTATTTGTGAACCTAAACCTACTTGTTTTGGGTTTACACCCCCAGTTGTTGCAGTAGATCCTGAAGCACCTGCTTCCGTTTGAGACATTAAATCTTTAAATTGAACACGACCTTTTTTAAAACCAATTGTGTTAACGTTTGAGATATTATTACCAATAACATCTAGCTTTGTTTGGAAGTTTTTAAGACCTGAAATACCTGAATACATAGAACGTAACATAATACCGTTCTCCCTTCATTTAAAATTGTGCACCTCTATCAATCAGCACACCTAGGCTTCCTTTCAAAGGTCCAGCCCTTACAGCACAATTGTGCCATCAATATTTGTAAATATTTGCTGCTTTGCTTCCGTGCGGTCCATTGCTGTAATGACAGTAGCGTTTTTAGCACTGACAATTAAAGCTGCTTGATCCATCAAGACTAATGGTTGTTTAACACCTTTTGAGTGCGCTTCAAATACCTTGTCTGATACAACTTGCCATTCTTGTTCAGAAATCGCTATATTACGCTCGATAATACGTTCATGCGCGTGCTTGCTCACTTTTAGTTCTTGTTGGTTGGTAGCATCCTGTAAATGAGCCTTAAACGATTGCTGTGATTTTAATGGCGTAGGTTGTGTCTGGCGAATAGATGGATGCAATGGTACACGATGAATTGAAAACTTATCCATCATTTTTCTCCACCTTTATTCGCTTATTACGGTAAAATCTTTATCCATTAGTTTTTTATCATTGTCTAATACATAATGAATGACGCCATCTTTATTCGTTACAGAAACGATTCGTCCTTGTAGTTCTTGGTCGCCTTCCTTATAAGTAACCTTTTTACCGATTAACTTACTTGCCTGTACAAGCGGGGATTCTGGTACCGTATTATCATTCGAATCCGTTCCTGAACTACCTAAAATTGCTGAAATATTGCCAGGGGTAATTTCCTTACCATCTGCTAATTTAAACACTACATCACCGTCTACAAAATTCAACGACTCAATAATGCCTGTTCCTTCTGCGACAATAGGTTTTTGCTTTTCATCAAGCTTATCTGTAATCTCATGCCACTTAACTTCTTTACCAATAAATGTTGAATAATTCATCATCTGTGTTTGTTGCTGTGAAGCAAGCATTGACTCCATCGCTTTTGTCATGTTTTGCATTTGCTCTAAGGAAGAAAACTGTGCCATTTGCGAAATAAATTCTCTATCATCCATTGGATTCGTTGGATCTTGGTTTTGTAATTGTGTAATTAACAATTGAAGAAAAGCATCCTTCCCAAGTTCACTATTTCCTGTTTGCTTCGTAGGCTTCTTATAATTGGAATAATGAAAGTCATCCGTTACTGTTGTATTTGTTGCTTTAGGTGTATTTGTTGATTTAGGTGTATTCATTGGTTTTGGTGTATTCGGTGTTTTAGTTATTGCATCTGCCATCCTTACACCTCCTCATTTAATAAATATTCACTAAAGGACTTGCTCTCATCGTCATCTTCGCTTTTTTGCTCCTGCTCATCTTCCTGCTGTTGCTTAAAGAAATTGTTGAAGAAGCTTTGGTCACGTTGTTGACGATCTGCATCTTGCAATGACTGGGCAATATCGAGACGATCAACTTGTATATTTTGCTGTACAAAGGCTTGCTTAAGTTGATGTGCCTGACTATCTAGTAATTCACGTCCATGAGCCGTTGAAGCAAGTAGTCGTGCTGAGAGGACTCCATCATTTTGCACAAGCTCGATACGAATTGTCCCTAGATTTTCCGGGTACAATTTCAATGTTAAACGTGTAATCCCTTGTGCATTAGAGACTTGCGCTCTATTGATGATTGCTTGCATCTCTTTCAGCAATGCCTCAGACTGTGCTGGTTTTGCTGCTGGCAATGTTACTTGGAATGAGTCTGCTTTTGTTTGGACTGTATTGGCCGTCACCATTTCATTAGCACTTGTGTCGGTCTGCTTTGTAACTTGAACTTGCTGCACTACTTGCTGGAAGCCCTGTAACGGAAGCGTTACTGTTGTTTTAGTTGTTACTTGCTGAGCAGTTTGAATCGTCTCTACTTGTGTTTGCATTGTAGTTAAAAAACTCTTAACGTTAGTTAGCAAGCTTTCTTGTTGACCTGTTAAGTCTGTTTTCTGTCCTACTAATTGTGCTAACTTCAACACTTGAAGTAATTGTGTTGCTTCTTTCGGTGTTACTTGACCTTCACCTTGCAAAGCTGATACAACTTGCGCTTGAAGCATTGGTGCCTGAGCGTCTACTAGCGCTAAAAGCTCCCATACATCACTAGCTTCTTTATCTTCCCCTAGCAGCTGTTGTACTAATTTTTGAAGTTGCTCTGAATCAATTCCTAATGCATCCATTAAATTTTCTAGATTTAGCATCTCATCTATCGCAACAGCTTTGCCTTCCTCACCAACTTGAAGCATTAACAAACCATCGTCGTGTGAAATACCTAGTAAATCTAGAACATCTTCAATAGATTCAGCATTTAAAACTTCTGTTAATTCTGCAGTATCATTTGTTTCTGTTGATTGTTTAGACTGCTGTGTTTGATTTGAAGAAGAAATAATTTGTCCAAAAACAGAGCCAAACGTTGATAGATTTTCTTTCTTCGACGTTTCACTTGCTTTCACATCGGCATTGCCCGCTGGTCCAGGTTTGGTAGCTGCTGTTTTAGTTGGTATAGTCTTGGACATCATTTGCATCGTTGCCACATCCATCATTTCACCTCCTTTCTTATTTCCTTATTCCTTAGCCATCATTTCTGTATATTTCGCTGCATCTTGTGGATCCATTTTTTCCAGAATTGCTGCTAATTTATCTGGTTTTAAGTTCGTTAAAATACGAAGTGCTTCAACATCGCTCATTTTAACAAGCACTGGCGCTGCTGCTTTAGGAGACATGGTATCAAATGTTTTTAAAATGTCATTAAAGTCACCCTTTACGTCATCTTGTTCCCTATTTATTTTTTCAACTTCAAATTTCAACTGCTCAATTTCTGTCGTTAACTTTTCTTTTTCAGTTGTTGCCGTATCCAATTTTTTTTGCAGTTGAGCGATTTCCGCTTCTTTTTCTTGAATATCAGCCTGTAATTTTACAACCTTCGAATCGTTACTAACAACAGCATCTTTTGCTTGTTGTTCTTCTGAAGGTACGAATGGTAAGCTTTCATATGCCTTCTTTCCTAAATCAAAGACATTCGTATTCATTAGTGTTGCAACTACAAGTAGAATTGCTACTACAAACATTATAGGTATTACAAACCACATAAAAAACTTTCGAAAGCCACCTGATTTTCGTTTAGGTGGATGTTCTTCTAACTCCGTTGTAAATCGATTATCTTTTTTTGCCATGAAATCACCTGATTTCTCTCTTGTTATACGTAAGTGATGAAATCTCATCTAAAAAAATGCCTTCGACGCGATCCTGTTCTTGCTGGAATAACTTAAAATCTTTCTCTCGCATTTTTTCAAATTTACGTACTTCCAAGTTTTTTTCTAATAATTTTTCTTCGTGCCAATTCATTTTTGCACGAGCTTGTACAACTTTTTGCTGTACATCAGTAATTGTTTTTTCGAGACTATCAATAAATCGGGCATAGTGATGAATCTCCTCTATTGATGAACCCACAGATAAACGATCCTGCTGAAAGTCTAGTAAATCTTCTTTCTTTTTTAGCAAACTATAAAGCTTTGATGCTATCTCTTCAAAAGAACGTACAGATTCTTTATAGGCCATTTCAGTCTCATTTTTTTCCTGCTCTCGAATGGTTAATACTTTTTCAAAACGATATATATAACTTGTCATCTATTTGCCACCACCGTTCGATAATGTAATTAACTCATTCATACTTTCCTCAAGCGTCACTTTTTCCAAATAGCCTTGCTTTAAATAAGAGGTAATAAGAGGTTCATAGTAAATCGCTTCATCAATTTCTTTTGATGTTCCCCGCTTATAAGCACCGATGTTAATTAAATCCTCCGACTTGTCATATGTATAATAGAGCTCTCTTAAGCGTTCTGCAGCCTTTTTATGCTCTGGCTCTGCCACATGATTCATTAAACGGCTGACGCTTTTTAATACATTAATAGCTGGATATTGACCTTTATTAGCAAGGTTTCGATCAAGAACAATATGGCCATCTAATATCCCTCGTACAGTATCTGCAATTGGTTCGTTCATATCATCACCATCTACTAATACTGTATAAAAGGCAGTAATAGTGCCATTCTCATTAGTACCTGTGCGCTCTAATAGTTTAGGTAAAATCGCAAATACAGATGGTGTATATCCTTTTTGAGCTGGTGGTTCACCTGTCGCAAGGCCAATCTCTCGCTGTGCCATTGCAACACGTGTCACAGAATCCATCATCATCATTACATTTAAACCACGATTTCTAAAATACTCTGCAATCGCTGTTGCGGTAAAAGCCCCTTTAATTCGCATCAGCGCAGGCTGATCAGAAGTAGCAGCCACCACTATTGAGCGTCTCAAACCCTCTTTTCCTAAATCACGCTCTATAAACTCACGTACTTCACGTCCACGCTCTCCAATGAGTGCGATAACGTTTAAATCGGCTTGCGTATTTCGCGCAATCATTCCGAGCAATGTACTTTTCCCGACCCCAGAACCAGCGAAAATACCTACACGTTGTCCACTTCCGACTGTTAGCATACCATCAATCGCTTTAACCCCAACTTCAAGTCTTTCATCAATCGGTGGACGTGTCAGTGGATTTGGTGGGTCCTGCTCTGTCGGTACTGTCATTAATCCTTTTGGTAATACAGTTCCATCTATTGGATTTCCCATAGAATCAAGTACCTTACCGATGAGCTCAGGACCCACTTTTATCTCTAGTGGTGCTCCTGTGCCTTCAACTAGGCAGCCAATGGAAATTTCTCGAAGAGATGTATAAGGCATTAAGACGACAATTTCATCTTTGAAGCCGACAACCTCTGCTAAGATGATTTGATGGCCGTTTTTCGAAGTTTCCACATGAATTTTACAGACATCACCAATGGAACTATCTGGACCTTGCGACTCAATCATCAAGCCGACAACTCTAGTTACTCTACCAAATTTTTTAAAGGTTGGCATTTGAGGAATTTGTTTGATCAATTGAGCCGTTTTCATCTAGATCATTCCTTACTTTCTAATATTTCATGTAGCTTCAATCTTAGTTCATTTAATTGCTCATCAATACTTACAACAATACGCCCATGATTTGTTTCGATATAACAATCTGTTGCGTTTTCTAAATCCTCATTTGCAAAAATCATAAACGGTACGTCTGTTGGGAACATTTCAGCTAGTTCATCTCGATTTGAAGTAATTAATGCATAGTAGATAGGTGAAACATAAATTTTTATTTCTTTCATTTCTCTAGCTTCTTTAAGTCCTCTGCGAACGATAGAAACAAATAATTCATTGTCTCGCTCTAAAGATGCATCAATAATTCGCGCTGCTGCAGTTAAGCCTAGCTCTAAAATAATCGCTTCCTGATCTTCAATATATTTTCGTGCATTTTCCTTCGCCTGAAGGATTACTTCATTGGCTGTTTGGAGAGAATGTGCCATCGCTTCATTCGCTTTATTTGTCCCATCCTCATAGCCTTGACCAAATCCTTCATCATAAGCTTCTTGCACTCGATTAGGTCGTTCTTCTTCCCAACTTTGCTTTAAATGCTCAATTTCCTGAAAGAACATTTGCTTTTTTTGTTCAAAAGCCTCACGTTCAGCCTGTATAGTAGCTCTAGCCTCTGCAAGTAAACGTTCGCGCTCTTCCAGTACTTCTTCTATAGTCATTTGTTTTTGAAGTGGAATTTCTTCATTTTCTACTTCATGCATGTCAAACATGTCACGAATCTGAATCTTTTTTACATTTTCGCCATTGGATTGTGTATATACGGAACGGATGATTCTAGACAATGACGTCATCTCCTCCACCGCGTGCAATAATAATCTCACCAGCATCCTCTAAGCGACGAATGACCGCAACAATTCGAGATTGCGCTTCCTCTACGTCACGCAGACGCACAGGTCCCATAATTTCCATTTCTTCCTTAAACGTGTCAGCCATACGTTGTGACATATTGCGGAAAATAATATCTTTTACTTCTTCGCTTGAAACTTTCATTGAAAGCAGCAAATCTTCATTTTCACAATCACGAATAACTCGTTGAATCGAGCGGTTGTCGAGTGTAACAATATCCTCGAATACAAACATACGTTTTTTGATTTCTTCAGCAAGCTCTGGATCTTGAATTTCGAGTGCATCGAGAATCGTTTTTTCCGTTTGTCGGTCTACACCATTTAACACTTCAACAACTGCATCAACGCCACCTGTTTCTGTGTAATCCTGTGTAACTGTCGATGATAATTTACGTTCTAAAACAGATTCAATTTCACTAATAACTTCTGGTGAAGTTGATTCCATTACAGCTATACGTTTAGCAATATCAGCCTGAACTTCCTGCGGTAATGACGATAAAATAACACCCGCTTGCCCCGCTTCTAAATAAGATAGAATAAGGGCAATTGTTTGTGGATGTTCATTTTGAATAAAGTTGAAAATTTGTGCTGGATCAGCTTTACGCGCAAAGTCAAATGGACGCACTTGTAAAGATGATGTTAGACGATTAATAATTGTTTGCGCCTGTTCTACCCCAAGTGCTTTTTCCAATACTGTCTTCGCGTAACCAATACCACCCTGTGTAATATAATCTTGTGCAAGTGCAATATTGTGGAATTCTTCAATAATTTCCTCTTTAACATTTGCTTCTACTTTTTTAACGCTTGAAATCTCTAATGTTAAACGTTCAATTTCTTCCTCTGTTAAATGTTTATAAACAGCAGCTGAAACCTCAGGCCCTAATGAAATTAACAAGAGAGCGGCCTTTTGTTTTCCGGTTAATTCCTTTTCTTTCTTGGACACAGCCGAACCTCCTAGTTATTCTTCCGCAATCCAACTACGCAGTAACTTCGCAAAATCGTCTGGCTTTTCTTTTGCCATTTTTTCAAGCTGCTTACGACGCATTGTAGCTTCCGTTTCAATTTCTTCATTAATATCTTCAATCATCAGTTCTTCTTGTTCTTCTAGGATGCTAAACTCTTCTTCTTCCTTCGCACGTTTACGTGAACGGATAATGAAGAATGCAAGCAATAATATTACAGCTAGTAATATTCCGCCGATTACCCAAACCCACCATGGGATAATAGATTTTTCGCTAACTTCATCTGTTGCTTTACCATTTAAAGGTTGTACTGAAACAGCTACTTTTTCATCAATTTGCTCTTGAGTAAGCTCTGCTGCTACATCTTTAGAAATCGTCGTACGAACAATAGTACTTAAAATTTTCTCGATATCCTCTTGAACCCCATCTGGTAATGACGCTGCATCAGTTGCTGTCGGAGGTTCAACAATTACTTGGATACCAATATCTTGGACTTTATATGGTGCCTCTTGGATTTCTTTGCGTATACGGTTTACGTCATTATTAATTGTTTCTTCAGTACGCTCGTAATCCCCGTTACCCGTTGCACCTTCGTTATAAGTTGTAAAGTTATCTGTCGTCGTTTCAGCTTCAGGTGTTCCAGTAGCAGCAGCTCCTGTACCAGAATATTGCTCTGTTATACGTTGGGCGCTAATAGCAATCCCTTCCATATTCTCTTCATCAACTGGCGAAACTAGATTTTCTTCACGATTTTCTTTTTTAAAATCGATGTCTGTTGTCACAGAAACTATTACTTTGTCTTGTCCCATAAGCGTACCTAACATAGTTTGCACTTGACGTTGTAGATCACGCTCAACCATTTTCTTCGCCTGTAACTGACCTTCAGCTGTCGTTGTTGAAGTTCCATCAGCCGTAGTAGCATTCAAATCAAAGTACTCAGAGAACTGGTTAGATATAACGATATTTTCTGTTTTTAAATTTGGTACACTTTTTGCTACTAGGTTGTACATAGTGGCAATTTGTTGCTCGGTAAATTTATAGCCAGGGTCTGTATTCAATACAATAGATGCTGTCGCTTCCTCTTTTGTATCATTCAAGAAAACTCCTTCTTCAGGAACATTTATCATTACTTTTGCATCTTTTACACCTTCTAGATTTTTAATGAGTTTGGCAATTTCTGTTTCAGTTGCCGCCTTTTTTAATAAGTTAAACTCATTATCCGTCATACCAAATCCAGAGCTGTTCGCAAATGAGTAATCAATCGTTCCTGTTTGCGGATATCCTTCCGAAGCTAATTGCACTAACAATGCATCAACTTGTTCCTGAGGCACTAAAATTGCTGTCCCTCCGGGTGCAATTTCATATTTTACACCTTGGGAGTCCAACGCTTCCTTTACTTGACCGATTTCTCTAGTCGATAAATCTTTATAAAGTGGTACATATGTAGTTTTTGTAGCAAAAAGTGTAATAACGGCAGCAAGCACTAAAACACCTACTACTGAACTAATCATTACAATTTTTTGTTTTTTACTACGACTTGTCCAAAATTGGCTGGTGTCGTTTTTTATTTTCGTCAATCGTTCATTCATTATGAATCCTCCGGTTATAGTGAATAACCTATCCATCTAATAATTCGCGAAAACAGTGACATCCCGCCACATTCATTTAGTCAAAATTGCGGGATAAAATCTTTACTTCAATAGTGAGTGAATCACTTGTTTATTAAAGTTAGACACTCATTCGCATTATTTCTTGGTAAGCTTCAATCACCTTATTGCGAACTTCCATTGTTGCATTTAATGTAATACTCGCTTTTTGTGATGCAATCATCACTTCGTGCAACTCTACATCTTCACCAGCAATTAGCTTTTGAGTAAGATTATCAGAAGTAATTTGTTGGTCATTAACTTTCGCTATCGCTTCTTTTAACGAGTTCGCAAAGCTTTGTTGTGCTTCATAAGGTGTCGTGTTAAGTTTATTTGTTTCTTTTACAACCTGTGTAGGTGTCATTAGTGAAACGGACGAAATTGCCATTATGTATCTTCCTTTCTTCTTATTTATTTACCAATCTCTAAAGCCTTTGTCAGCATAGACTTATTTGCATTCAATACAGTTACGTTTGCCTCGTAGGAACGAGTGGCTGACATTAAATCTACCATTTCTTTTAATGGATCTACATTTGGCATATTTACATAGCCATCTGCGTTAGCATCTGGATGAGTTGGATCATACACAAGTTTGAAAGGTGTTTCTCTATCTTCTTTTATTTGTGTAACTTTTACGCCGTTGCCAACGCCGCTTTTCGCATTTTTCCCAAGTGCGGCATTATAGAACTTTGAAAACTGTCCTTCTTGAGCTGTCAATGTCACAGACTTCCGGCGGTATGGTTCCCACTCCCCATTCACTTGTCTAGCACGCGTTACATCCATGCCTGCCATATTAGAAGAAATGACATCCATTCGTAAACGCTGCGCTGTTAAAGCTGAGGCAGTGGTATTCATTCCATGAAAAATAGACATTTATTACTTACCTCCTTTAATAACAGTGTTTAATGTATTTAACTTACCGTTCATACGGTCAATTAATGCATTGTAATAGATTTGATTTTCTGCCATTTTCACCTGTTCTGCATCCATATCTACAGCATTACCATTATTTCGATAACGCAAGCCGTCTACATTATTTACACCAGGTGTAGATTGTCGAATCGTAAAATCATAATGTCTATTATCAGTACGATATGCCGAAATTGATATTTGTTGTTCTTTCTCCAACATATCCTTAAAACTTACATTTTTCGCCTTATAGTTCGGTGTATCGACATTCGCAATATTATTGGCGATTGTTTTATGATTCAAAGTTGCATAGGAAAGTCCGTTTTCCAGGCTACTAATAGTTCCTCCAAATAAATTCAAAACCATTCACCTCATTTATTTCTTTTTATGTATTTCTTATTTTATCCAATAATACAATTGTAATTAAGATGATACGTTGTGTCTATTGTCTTTTGTCACTTTTCGCTAGTCTATACGACCCATTTTTTACCTCACCTAACCAGGACAATAATGCCGGAACCCTTGATCCGCCTGCTTTCGCGAGGATTCTACAAACTCTAGTAATTTTACACTATTTCGACAGTGTTTAAGGGCATAGTATCAGATTATTCCCTTTTTTTCACTTTATCGCATTCGACACGATGTCTAATTTAAGGTTCGTTTTTACTACTTCTGAGTATTATACTGAATATTCCGTTAACTATCAAAAGAATTTTCTACCATTCCAGACAGGTAACAAAAGGGGTATTCGCAACTTTCGTTTTTTATGCTAATAGTAGCGGAATTTTGGTGAAAATATTTAGGGAGAAAGAAACGGGGTTATTCAAGTTATAGAACTCAGGATTATTTAAGTTAATTTACTCTTCATCTTTTAGCACTACTTTACCCATAATAACAGGCAGTAATTTAGCTGTACCGAAAGCGAATCGTCAGATATATGACCCCACCACAAAATTCGACACAAAAGACTATGAAAACTAATAATCAGTCGGGATAAAGACAAACTCACTGATTAAAGCTTCACTATAGTGTTTTGTTTACTATGATGTAATTTACACCAATCATCCATAAAGGTATCAGCTCTCTTTTAACTAATCGAGTAGGACACTAGCCATTAATTGACTAGTTGACTAGTCGACCTCTCACACCCGTACATACAATCCCGTATTCGGCGGTTTAGCTTCTTAAGTGTCCATTCCTTCTCAACGGAATGGACATCCTTGTCTTTCGCTAACAGTTCCTACTATCAAGCCTGCAGTGGAGCGTCACCATCAAGTTATTGCGCATGCCGAGCACATAAAAAAAGCATCTGGAACAAAATTGCTCCAGATGCCTTGTAAAGTTCCCATGATCTAAAGGGAACTTATCATTATTTCATTTTAATTTCCGCTAATGCATTTAAGAATTTATCGTTTAGTACTTTAATGTAAGTACCTTTCATACCTAGAGAGCGCGATTCAATAACACCTGCAGATTCTAGTTTACGTAATGCATTTACGATTACTGAACGTGTAATACCTACTCGGTCTGCAATTTTTGAAGCAACAAGTAAACCTTCATGTCCATCAAGTTCTTCAAAAATATGTTCAATAGCTTCTAACTCACTGTATGAAAGAGAATTTATCGCCATTTGTACAACCGCTTTACTACGTGCTTCCTCTTCGATTTCCTCTGATTTCTCACGTAAAATTTCCATACCAACTACAGTTGCACCATATTCAGCTAAAATTAAATCATCATCCTCGAATTGTGCAGCTAAACGAGCAAGAATTAATGTACCAAGACGTTCACCACCACCAACAATCGGTACGATCGTTGTTAACGCATTTTGGAATAACTCTTTGTTTTCAACTGGGAAAGCAGTGTGTTCGTCATGAATATCTAGATTTGAAGATGTCTCAGAAATTGTAAACAAGCTATGTGTGTATTCTTCTGGGAATTGTCGCTCTTCGAACATCTTTTTCATACGTTCGTTTTCAATTTGTTGATGAATTGAAATACCTAAAAGTTTCCCTTTACGGCTTACAATATATACATTACTGTCTATAATGTCTCCTAATGTATCTGCCATTTCTTTAAAGTTTACTGGCTTGCCAGCAGATGCTTGGAGCATTGAGTTAATTTTACGCGTTTTTTCTAATAAATTCATTATATGTTCCTCCTATAAATAATCCGAAGAGTATTTACTTAATATTCTAAAGGTTTTTACAACCGAATGATACTATTTTGACTTATTTTACAATATAAACTGTGACAAATCTTTGTTTTTTACTATACCCGCAAGTTTTTGATCGACATATGCAGCTGTGATTGGAATATTTGCAGGTGCAATTTCAGATGCTTCAAATGACAATTCTTCTAACAAGCGTTCTAAAATTGTGTGCAAACGTCGAGCCCCTATATTATCAGTCTCCTGATTAACTTCGGTAGCAATTTCAGCAATTCGTTCAATCGCATCTTCCGTAAAGTTTATTTCTACACCCTCTGTTTCTAACAATGCCTTGTATTGCAGAATAAGTGATTGATCTGGTTCTTGCAAAATACGTACAAAATCTTGTTTCGATAATTTTTCAAGCTCTACGCGAATCGGGAATCGACCTTGCAACTCAGGAATTAAATCTGACGGCTTTGACATATGAAATGCTCCTGCAGCAACGAAAAGCATAAAGTCAGTCTTTACAGCACCGTACTTCGTTGTTACAGTAGAACCTTCAACGATTGGTAGAATATCACGTTGTACACCCTCACGTGATACATTTGCAGAAGAGTTACCTTCTTTACTAGCAATTTTATCAATTTCATCAATAAAAATAATTCCTGACTGTTCAGCTCTTGAAACGGCTTCTTGTGCAACTTCGTCTGCATCTATCAGCTTATTTGCTTCCTCGATTGTTAAAATACGACGCGCGTCTTTCACTTGTACACGGCGTTTCTTCTGCTTTTTAGGCATTAAACTAGATAGCATATCTTGCATGCCATTGTTTGCAGACATATCCATGCCCGTTCCTTGTAAGGCATCAAAAATAGAAGGAGTTTGTTCCGTCACTTCAACGGTAACCCATTCATTTTCTAATTTACCATTCCGTAAATCAATAGCGATTTGCGCACGTTTAGAACGCACCTCGGTCTCTTCAGATGAAGTATCGTCATTTGTTTGCTGATCTTTACCACCAAACAACATTTCAAACGGATTTTGCATGGATTGTTTTTTTCGTAAAGAAGGAACCAATAGCTTAACTATTGCTTCGTTGGCTAATTCTTCTGCTTGTTCCTTCACAGACTCCATCATTTCTTCTTTTACAAGACGATGTGAAGCTTCTACTACATCACGTACCATCGATTCTACATCGCGTCCAACATACCCTACTTCTGTAAACTTCGTTGCTTCGACCTTTACAAATGGCGCATTCGTTAACTTCGCAATTCTTCTAGCAATTTCTGTTTTTCCGACACCTGTAGGTCCAATCATTAAAATATTTTTCGGAATTACTTCAGCCTTCATATCATCACTTAGCAGCGAGCGACGATAACGATTACGTAATGCAATAGCTACTGCTCGCTTTGCCTCATTTTGCCCAACGATATAACGATCCAAATGCTCAGTAATTTGTCTTGGCGTTAAATTATTTAGTTTCATTAGTTAAGCGCCTCCACGATAATATTATGATTCGTAAATACACAAATCTCAGCAGCAGTTTCTAATGCCGCCTCCGCGATTTCGCGAGCAGACATTGTATCACCCGCATATTTTTTTAAAGCACGACCTGCTGATAATGCATAGTTACCCCCAGAACCTATTGCCAAAATACCGTCATCTGGTTCAATTACTTCTCCCGTACCTGAAACAAGAAGAAGTGTAGTTTTATCCATTACAAGTAGCATAGCCTCTAATTGACGTAGCATTTTATCACCGCGCCACTGCTTGGCAACTTCTACTGCTGCACGTTGTAAGTTGCCATTGTATTCATTTAGCTTTCCTTCAAACATCTCAAAAAGCGTAAAAGCATCAGCAACCGATCCTGCAAATCCAGCAAGCACCTGCCCATTAAACAGACGTCTGACCTTTCTTGCTGTACCTTTCATCACAACCGAATTCCCTAGGGTTACTTGACCATCACCAGCCATAGCGCAACTTCCATTATGATGAACTGCAAATATCGTTGTCGCATGAATTTGTCCCATTTGCCTTCCTCCTTAGCTCTATTATGCCCTTGGATGAGCATTCATATATGTTTGACGAAGATGCTCTTTTGTTACATGTGTGTAAACTTGCGTAGAAGATAAATGAGCGTGGCCTAATAATTCCTGTACCGTTCGTAAATCTGCGCCATTATTCAATAAATGTGTGGCAAAAGTATGACGAAGCATATGTGGATATATTTTCGTATGAAGCGAGGCCTTGTCAATCATTTCTGTTAAAATATGACGTACACCTCGTGGAGTAAGTTCCCCACCACGCATGTTGACAAACAATTGCTGATGACTTGTTTTCTTCATCAATCGTGGACGAGCTTGCTCTATGTAATCCTGCATGGCTAAACTCGCAAATTGACCGAATGGAATAATACGTTCTTTTCGCCCTTTCCCCATTACCCTAATAATCGAATAATGGAAATCCACATCTGCTACTTGTATGGAAGTGAGCTCACTTACACGAATACCTGTCGCATATAACAGCTCTAATATAGCTGTATTTCTTAATGATTTCAAATCATCGCCAGCATTCGCATCAAATAGTTGCTTCAATTCTTCTTCGTAGAAAAAACTAGGTAAACGTGATTCTTTTTTTGGATGATATAGTGATCTAAACGCTCCATCATCTAATCCGTATTGTCTATTTAGAAAACGAAAAAAGGAGCGTATTGAGGAAATTTTTCTTGAAACAGATGATCTTGCTCTTTTTTCATCGTACAACTTTGTTACATAGAGACGTGCATGTATATACTCAACACTAGCTAAATCATTTACGTCCTCCGCCTGTAAAAACGCTAAAAAATCTAGTAGATCTGATTCATATTCTCGTACTGTATGAACAGAGAAGTTCTTTTCAACTTGGATGTAAAGCATGAACTGTTCAAGTGCATCTTGGGACGAAACTAACATGAAAGATTCACCACCAACGAATTATTGATAACCGTCTCAAATTACTAACACTTGCATAAAAGGATATACTAATTTGTTTATCCTTCTTATTGCGTCCGGAATTGCACTGACTGAAGTGAAGATAAACATACATACTGACACTATACCTATCTTCATCATATAGCAAGTGAAAAAGGTTATATTTTGAGAAAATCTCCATACAAAACAATAAAATACGTGTAAATCAGCATTTTGTCTACAAAAAAGAAAAGCCTCTAAGAGTATATCAACTTTTAGAGGCTTTTTGCAATTAAATTGTTTGTGAATTCACAAAATTTTGAATTGTACTTATTGCTCGTGTAGCATGCATCTCTGCACGCTCTGGTTTTGAACGACGACCTGGTGGTAGTTCAGGGAAAATCCCGAAGTTGACGTTCATTGGCTGGAAGTTTTTCGATTGCGCTTCTGTTATATAACGCGCCATGCTTCCTAACGCTGTTTCGAATGGGAAGATAATCGGTTCTTGACCTAATACTAATCGAGCTGCATTAATGCCAGCAATTAATCCACTACCAGCAGATTCAACATATCCCTCGACTCCTGTCATTTGACCCGCAAAGAAAATATTTTTTTGCTCGCGAAGCTGATACGTTTTCTCTAGAACTTTTGGTGAATTAATGAACGTATTTCGATGCATAACTCCATAACGGACGATTTCAACGTTCTCTAACCCTGGAATTAGTTGCAATACTTCTTTCTGCGGGCCCCATTTTAGATGTGTTTGGAAGCCAACAATATTGTAAAGAGTACCTGCTGCATCATCTTGACGTAATTGGACAACAGCGTAAGGGCGTTTTCCTGTTTTTGGATCTTCCAGACCTACTGGCTTCATCGGTCCAAATAACATTGTTTTCTCCCCGCGTGCAGCCATTACTTCGATAGGCATACAACCTTCAAAGTAAATTTCCTTTTCAAATTCTTTTAACGGCACAACTTCTGCTTCGATTAACGCTTGACGGAAACGATCAAACTCTTCCTTTGTCATAGGACAGTTTAAATACGCCGCTTCCCCTTTATCATAACGAGATTTTAAATAAACCTTATCCATATCAATGCTATCTTTTTCGATTATTGGTGCTGCTGCATCATAGAAATACAGATAGTCTAAACCTGTTAAGCCCTGAATTTTTTCAGCTAAAGCTTTCGATGTCAGTGGTCCTGTGGCAATAACAGTAACGCCTTCTGGAATCTCAGTAACTTCTTCATGAATGACTTCTACAAGAGGGTGATTTTTCACTGCCTCTGTCACATATCCTGCAAATTCATGACGATCTACTGCTAAAGCACCGCCTGCTGGTACTGAACACGCATCTGCTGCCTTCAAAATCACAGATTCTAAAACGCGCATTTCTTCTTTAATCACACCCACTGCATTTGTTAATCCATTAGCACGTAGTGAGTTCGAACAAACAAGCTCCGCAAATTTATCAGTATGGTGAGCCGGCGTTTGCTTTACTGGGCGCATTTCATAAAGTTTAACTTTCACACCACGTTTGGCAATTTGCCAAGCCGCTTCACTGCCTGCAAGACCCGCGCCTATTACATTTACTACTTGTTCAGTCATGTTCTTACCATCTTTCTATCATTGAGTAGGTGCTTCTTCATAGTCACATTTCGTACACTGAATTTGCACACCTTTTTTTATTTTTTTCTCTACTAATAATGCACTACATTTCGGACATGGTCTACTAATCGGCTTGTCCCACGAGACAAATTCACACTCAGGGTACTGATTACAACCATAGAATAAACGCTTTGTTTTACTTTTGCGTTCTACGATCTCGCCTGTTTCGCAGGAAGGACATTTTACGCCAATTGGCTTCATAATCGCCTTCGTGTTACGACAATCTGGGAAGTTTGAGCAAGCCATAAATTTCCCATATCGTCCAAGCTTATAAACCATTGGAGAACCACATAGCTCACAATCTTCGCCGGCTGGTTCATCTTTAATGACAACCTTTTCCATAGCCTCATCCGCATGCTTTACATGGACCTCAAAATCCTTATAAAACTCATCTACAACCTCTACCCATTGTCGACTACCTTCTTCAATATCATCTAAATCTTGTTCCATTTTTACTGTGAATTCGATATTTATGATATCAGGGAAAAACTCTAGTACGAGTTGGTGTACGATTTCACCCAGCTCTGTTGGCATAAATCGTTTGGCATCTAACACGACATAGCCTCTGCGCTGAATTGTGTCGAGGGTCGGTGCATACGTGGACGGGCGCCCTATACCTAGCTCTTCCATTGTTTTTACAAGACGCGCCTCGGAATAACGTGGTGGTGGCTGTGTAAAATGCTGCTTGGGCTCGATTTCAAGGGATTTTACTTGATCACCAACTGCCATCTCTGGTAGAAGCTTAGTTGTTTCTTCTGTCTGATCATCGGTACCCTCAATATATAGTTTCATAAAGCCTGCAAATTTAACTTGCGAGCCGTTTGCACGGAATAAAACATCACCATTTTGAAGGTCTACAGCAACTGTATCGAGTACAGCTGGTGCCATCTGACTTGCGATAAAGCGCTCCCATATTAAACGATATAAACGCAATTGATCACGACTAAGCACCGCTTTTAACTCTTCTGGAGTTCGCATCGTGCTAGTTGGACGAATAGCCTCATGGGCATCCTGTGCATTTGATGCTTTTTTCGTCTGCTTCGTTTCTGTAGAAATGTATTCTTTGCCGTATTTGGATTCAATATATGCAATTGCCTCTGTTTTCGCTGTTTCCGAAATACGTGTTGAGTCAGTACGCATATAAGTGATTAAACCGACTGTACCCTCTTTTTTACCAATATCTATACCTTCATACAATTGTTGAGCAAGCATCATCGTTTTCTTAGCACGGAAATTTAACTTACGTGCTGCCTCTTGCTGTAAAGAAGAAGTTGTAAAAGCAGGTGCTGCATTTCGTTTACGTTCTTTTTTAGATACATTTACGACATCAAAGTTTGTACCTTTAACATTTTTTAAAATAGATTTTACTTGTTCTTCATTTGTTAATTTAATTCTGTCTTTACCATTGCCATAGTAAAGAGCATCGAACGTTTTTTTGCCTTTTTCAAAAGAGCCTTCAATTGTCCAATATTCTTCAGGTTGGAAGTTTTTTATTTCATTTTCACGATCGATAATCATGCGCAGTGCTACAGATTGTACCCGTCCTGCTGATAATCCTTTTTTAACTTTTTTCCACAAAATCGGGCTAATGTTATAACCAACAAGTCTGTCCAGTATACGTCTTGTTTGCTGTGCATCTACTAAATCCATGTTGATAGCCCGTGGATTTTTAAAAGATTCTACTATCGCATCTTTTGTAATTTCGTTAAAAACAACTCGACAATCTGAATGAATATCAATATTTAACGCAGTCGCAAGGTGCCAAGCAATCGCTTCTCCCTCGCGGTCTGGATCGGCCGCTAGAAACACTTTCTTCACTTTTTTAGCCGCAGACTTTAATTCCTGTAAAACAGGCCCTTTTCCACGAATAGTAATATACTTAGGTTCATAATTATTTTCTGAATCAACGCCCATTTGGCTACGTGGTAGGTCACGAACATGCCCGATTGACGCTTTCACTTTGTATTTCTTACCTAAATAACGTTCAATTGTTTTTGCCTTTGCTGGTGATTCTACAATCACTAAATAATCCGCCATCTATGTCTCCCCCTTAGCGAGGTCTATTGCTTATTTTTTTAAGTTACCTGTTGCAAAATGTATAACAGATTTTAAGATAATGCAACTTTTTTTCAATTTTTGTTAGAAAAGAGCGCAAGTGTTTCAACGATTTCTTGACCACTACACACTGGTATAGCCCCTTCTAATAGTAATTTATTTGTGCCTTTTGATTGCTCAGCATTAATTGGTCCTGGTACAACAAATACATCCTTACCTTGCTCTAATGCGTGTTCTGTTGTAATAAGCGTACCACTTCTTAATGCAGCTTCCGTTACAACTAAAGCTTTGGACAATCCACTAATTATTCGGTTACGCATTGGAAAATGCCATTTCTCAGGCTTCATATATGGGGGGTACTCCGTGACAAGCAACTGATGCTCCGCCATATGCTCAGCGAGTGACTGGTTTTCCTTAGGGTATATATAATTAAAACCGTGACCAAGTACTGCAATTGTGGAACCACCAACTTTTATAGTAGTTTCATGAGCTATCGTATCCGCTCCTCTTGCAAGCCCACTGACAACAGTATATCCGTGTTCAATAAGAGGTGGAACAATTAAGTCCATTGCAGTTTTTGTATAAACTGTAGCCTTTCTAGAGCCTATAATGGCTACTTGTTTTTCTTTCGTTAGTAGAGAATACTGACCTTTCACATACAATACAGTAGGTGGACTGGATATTTCAAATAATTGCGCCGGGTAAAAAGGATGATAAAAAGGGATGGGGGAAATATCGGCCCGTTCATAGGCATCTTCAAATGACAATGTCATAATTTGTCTAAAATTCCTAGAGATTTGCAAGGCTCTTTGCGATGATAGTTGCAGTGCTTTTGCAATCTCGTAGGGGGGCGCTTCTTCAAAATAACTTAATATATCCACCGGGGACAGTAATTGCTGAAGTTTTTGAAGTGGTAATGGGTATACATAATGTAAAGCTAGTAATCTCTGTGTATCGACTGAAAAAATCATTTAAAAACCTCCTTTTAATAGAAGAAAATTAAATGACCGCATTATAAATTTACATCACAACATCAAATCTTGAAAAACAATGTGACACAACTTTTTAGGAAAGGCTTTTTAAACAGAGTAAGTAGGAAGTTAGAAATTACATCGCTTGAACACAGTTCCATTAGAAGCATGTTAAACAATGTCTAAAAAGGAAATAGAAAAGATGTAGCCACAACGTGCTACATCTTCCATTTTAATGGGTTTTACACTTTTCGTATAGCCCTTTTTCTTTAATTACTTTAATAAGCGTTTCACCAATAACAGATGGCGTTTCCGCTACTTCAATGCCAGCAGCATTCATTGCCTTAATTTTCTCTGCTGCTGTTCCTTTACCACCAGAAATAATAGCACCCGCGTGACCCATACGTTTACCTGGAGGCGCTGTTTGTCCACCGATAAAGCCAACGACAGGTTTCGTCATATTCGCTTTAATCCACTCAGCCGCTTCTTCTTCAGCTGTACCTCCAATTTCCCCAATCATCACAACTGCATATGTTTCTGGATCATTATTAAACGCTTCCAAAACATCGATAAAGTTTGTACCATTGACAGGGTCTCCACCGATCCCTACAGCTGTAGTTTGACCAATACCAGCTTGTGTCAATTGATGTACAGCTTCATATGTTAACGTACCAGAGCGAGAAACAACTCCTACATGCCCTTTCGTATGGATATAACCAGGCATAATGCCAATCTTACATTCATCTGCCGTAATAACACCAGGACAGTTTGGACCTACAAGGCGTGTCTTTTTACCTTCCATATAACGTTTAACCTTAACCATATCAAGGACAGGAATATGCTCAGTAATACAGATTGTTAATTCTAATTCTGCATCAACAGCCTCTAAAATAGCATCTGCCGCAAATGGCGCAGGCACATAAATAACTGAAGTTGTCGCGCCTGTAGCAGCTACAGCTTCTGCCATAGTATTGAACACAGGGACTCCCTCAATTTCAAGACCACCCTTACCTGGTGTTACACCTGCTACAATTTTAGTACCATACTCAAGCATTTGCTTCGTATGGAAAAGCGCTGTTTCGCCCGTAATCCCTTGTACAATTACTTTCGTATCTTTGTTAATAAATACAGCCATTATTCTCCCCGCCTTCCTTAGCCTACTAGTCCCACAATTTTTTGTGCACCGTCAGCCATTGAATCCGCTGCAACGATGTTTAAACCAGATGCATTTAAAATTTCTTTTCCTAGTTCTACATTTGTACCTTCTAAACGTACAACTAACGGCACAGCTAAGCCAATTTCTTTGGCAGCCGTTACAACACCCTCAGCGATAATGTTACATTTCATAATTCCGCCAAAAATGTTAACGAAAATGCCTTTTACATGTGGATCAGAAAGGATAATTTTAAAAGCTTCTGTTACTTTTTCAGCTGTTGCACCGCCACCTACATCTAGGAAGTTAGCGGGGCTTCCGCCGTAATAACTAATTGTGTCCATAGTAGCCATAGCAAGACCAGCTCCATTCACCATACAGCCAATGTTGCCATCTAGTGAAATATAGCTTAAGTCGTATTTTGATGCTTCGATTTCCTTTGCATCCTCTTCATCAAAATCACGTAATTCGACAATATCTTTATGACGATACAACGCATTTGCATCGAAATTAAATTTAGCATCTAATGCTACAACTTCGCCTTGTCCAGTTACAACAAGTGGATTAATTTCTACAATCGAAGCATCTTTGTCGATAAACGCTTGATACAAGCCTAACATTAATTTGACAGCTTTCCCCACTAGGTTTGCTGGAATATTCATATTAAACGCCATTCGACGTGCCTGGAAGCTTGTTAATCCAACTACTGGATCCACAACTTCTTTGAAGATTTTTTCTGGATGTGCTTCCGCTACTTCCTCAATATCCATGCCGCCCTCTTCAGATCCCATCATTGTTACACGGGATGTTGCGCGGTCTAATACTAAACTTAAATAGTATTCTTTTTGAATATCAGAACCCTCTTCAATATATAAGCGTTTTACTTCTTTTCCTTCAGGACCTGTTTGATGAGTCACTAAGATTTTTCCTAATAATTCTTTTGCGTACGTACGCACTTCGTCAAGGTTTTTAGCGATTTTCACACCACCCGCTTTACCGCGTCCACCTGCATGAATTTGCGCCTTGACTACTGTCACATTAGAGCCAAGTTCCTTCGCTACTTTCACTGCTTCATCAGGGGAAAAAGCAACTTTTCCATTCGGTACAGCTACACCATACTTTCTAAGAATCTCTTTCCCTTGATATTCATGGATATTCATAATACATCCTCCCATCAAACATTTGCATAAAATTGTTTTACTAACATAATCTATTCTAACTAAAGATTCTGATAAAGTCTACACTTTGTCTTTTGTTCGTTTTTTATCTTTTAATATTACACTTTCTTCTACTTTGTGTACTAAAACAGATTTTTTCGAAAATTAGAATTATCTTTCTTTTCTATATATTTGCGCATATTGTTGGTCTAACCGATAAATAAATGCAAAAACTTCAGCGACAGCTTGGTACAGTTCTTCAGGAATCGACTCATTTAAATCTAATTGTCCAAGCAATTGAACAAGGTTAGGATCCTCATAAATCGGCACATTATACTCATTCGCACGCGCTAAAATATTTTCTGCTACTTTACCTTTTCCTTTTGCTACTACCGTTGGACTATCAAAGCGTCCTAACTTATACGTGAGCGCAATAGCCTCTTTTCGAGTAAATTTTTCTTCACTCATACGCGGAAATCCACCCCAATATGTTCCTCCTGCTGTTCTAATACAGAGGTTGTTTTTTCAGGTTGAGCTTTTTCAAATTGCTTAATAAAAACGCCTGAAAGTTGATAATCTTTTTCAGCTAAGCCTATTTTTAAAGCTGCTTTTAGTGGTTCTGCAAGTGGAATAATATCATCATTTTCATTAAATACCGTCACAGTAACGACACGATTTTGAACCTGCATATCAATAACCGTCTCTTTCATTGATTCCATTTGTAAATAAAATAATATACGCGCATAATTGGCATCAATTTTACCATCATCCTTCATGCGTCCATTCCACTGTAATGTTGCATCCATTTTCTTGCCGAAGAACTCCAATGGTACTTGCATAACAAGCTGATGCTGATGACCATTCTCGCCTGATGCTAGCTGCATACCGTTCATACGCGCCATTAACATTTCTGCCGCTTCCTTCAGCTGTGGAGTAGTATGTGTCTCCTGCAATAACGTATGAAGCTGAGGTTTTAATTGATGGGCAATCTCCTGTAAATCGGCTGACTTATTACTAAGTGTCGCCTCATAGCTAATTCCTAGATTTTTTAATACCGTTTTCAGTGCATGTTCCATTGCTTTACTATCCATGGAATTTTGTACATGGGCATCTGCTTGCGTAACAATCTGCTGAATCATTGATTGCGGCGATTCAACACTATTTTTCATCAGATTTCGCATGAATGCGTCGTTTTGTAATGGGGTAGTTGCTCCATGCTTTAAAAGCGATAGTAAGTGGTCCTTCACTGAAAGAGCGTTGGCGTCTTGTGTAAATAAACGCTCCGAGGAATTTTCAGTAAATGCTTTGATCAGTTGTTCTTGCATCTGCTTTGCAAAAATCTCTAGCGTTTGTTTAGTTGCTGGTAGCTGATTCAATCGATCGATCAGTTGATTTACTTGTTGCTTTTGTTCATTGGTTAACAAGCTTTGATTCGCTGTCCATAATTTAAGTTGGTCGATAAGCTGATTTGTATTGTCAGGTTGTGCCGTTAGAATCGTTTGAATAACTTGTCCAGCATGTTGAAGCTGATTAGGCTGAACGGCGTTTACACCGCTGAGACTTGACCAGTTTTGCAAGGTTGCCTGCTGAGGTAATATCCCAGCCTCCTTTAACATATTCATAGCTTGAATCTTTTCACTCATAGAAGCCGTATTATTCGTTAATATTTGTATAGACTTGGCTAGTACTAAACCACCTGTTTCTACTTCAAAAGGTTTTGCAATTGCCTGTACCTGTTGCATTAGATTTTGCTTGATGTTTTCTGGTAAAGCTGTATCTTTAGCTAAAAGCTGTGTAAAGTTTTCCATTACAGAAATCATGCCGGTCGTTTTTTGCCCACTAATAAGAGCTTGAAAAACGTCATTTGTCATTGGCATTTTAAGCTCCACCATTTTTTGAATAACTTGTAGAGCATCTAGTTTAGTAATGCCCTCTGGTAATGCCTTTATCCACATTTCTGCCTGCATCAATTGATCCTTTGAAATCGGTAGCTGTGCTTTCATAAAATGGGCTAGAAGCTGTTGCATTTCAGCTGACTTAGGCAAATTCATCGATTCAAGTAACTGATTGATTTGTTGACTTTGGGAAGCCGTTTGCGTCATAGGTCCCGTAACAACTTTTAATTCGGTTTGCGGGTTTGTACCAGTTACTTGAAAGAAATGGGCATCACCTGCTTTTAGTGGAACTTCAAGTTTAGCAATAAACTTCTGATGGCCAACTTGTATCTCTGCCATTTGATCTGGATATAATTGTTTAATCGTACCATGAAATACTTGTCCCTGTTTCAAAGCAAGTGGCTGATTAGTTGCGGTTATAGCAGCTTGTTGCATCTGAATCGGATTAAAAGATGTCGCTGTCATATACATACTCCTTTCATCAATTACTCTTTGGCGTAATTGGTGTCCTATTTTTTATTTTTAGTATGCTAGTTATTAAAACATTGACTTTATTGGTTCAAACGATTTGCGATGATGAATGGTTGGACCGAATTCTTCAAGTGCTTTTATATGTTGCTTTGTACCATATCCTGCATGCTGAGCAAAACCATACATAGGGAATTCTTTGTCCAATTGATCCATATAATCATCACGAGCTGTTTTCGCTAATATCGATGCAGCTGCAATAGCTAAGCTTTTTGCATCTCCTTTAATAATTGAATCCTGTGGAATAGAGATTGGCAGTGTCATAGCATCAACTAGGACATAATTAGGCTTACTAGTTAACGATTCTACACTTATCTTCATCGATTGCTTTGTCGCTTCGTAAATATTTAATTCATCAATTTGTTGTGTTGATTGGAAATGGATAAAATAACTTACTGCATGTTCTTTTATTAAAGCAGCGTAGGCATTACGTTTCTCTTGTGATAATTGCTTTGAATCATTTAATCCGACAAGCATCTCACAGTTTGCAGGTAAAATAACAGCAGCTGTTACTACTGGGCCCGCTAATGGTCCACGCCCTGCTTCATCTACACCTGCGATTAAAGCACTTACTCCTCCATAGCTTCGATCGAAATCGACTTTTGCTTGATGCTCCTGTAATAACTGTTGTTTTTTATCTTGACGCTTGTTCCAGCTTTGCCAAGCCTTTTGCACACCTGCTCTTTCATCAGTTGCTACTTCTGTCATCCAGTCCTGCCATTCCTCAGCTTCCTTCAATGCTGCTGTTATTTCTTTAATCGTTTTCATAAATTTACTCCCTTTTTGGTTCTTAAAAGTTAATCGCTAATTTTACGTATCAATTTGCCTCGGGCGTCTCTCCCAGTATGTATTCCCTTTTTGTGGTTCATCACCAAAATGAAGAGTTAACATCCGTTTTAAGTTATCATTATTTTTCTCGCTCTATATCATTTATCGGCAAGAAGAGGCATTCCTAAAAGAAAAACTGCCATGCTCACGATCTGCTAAAGTGAGTATGACAGTTTTTAACTTATTGCTGCTCTGCTTCTTTTTCAAGTTGTTCGTCAACAAAGTCAAATGTTAGTTTGCCTAATTGTAATCCACGAATATCTCGAACGATCAGTTGAGCTACTTGATCATAGTCGATTTCTCCTCCAGGACCGAAAACACGACGTAGCTTACCTATATGATCAAAGGTTTCAACTAAATCTTCATGGACAAATTGGAAGCCGTAGCGTTCCTCCATACGTGCTGGATAATGATTGGATAAAAAGCGTAGGCCATATACAGCTAAATCCTCCATATTTGTTATCGTATCCTTAATAGCACCTGTTAAGGCTAATTTGTAGCCTACTTCTTGATCTTCAAACTTCGGCCATAAAATACCTGGTGTATCGAGTAATTCAAGCTCCTTACCAACTTTTATCCATTGCTGAGCCTTAGTTACCCCTGGGGTATTCCCTGTTTTTGCGATATTTTTCTTCGCTAAGCGATTAATAAGCGTCGATTTCCCTACGTTCGGGATCCCAACAATCATTGCACGAATGGCTCTTGGCTTCATCCCACGTGCCTTCATACGATCAAATTTTTCTTTTAATATTTCTTGGGCAGCCTTTGTCACTTGCTGTAATCCTTTGCCTTCAAGAGAATTGATGGCTACTGCCTTATGACCACGTTGTGCAAAGTACTCTACCCACTTACGTGTTTCCTGCTCATCTGCCATATCTGCTTTATTTAAGATTAGGAGACGCGGTTTTTGATTAATCACTTCGTCTATCATCGGATTACGCGAAGATAGAGGTAAACGTGCATCTATTAATTCAAAAATAATATCAACGAGCTTTAATTTTTCTGTTACTTGTCTGCGGGCCTTCGCCATATGCCCGGGAAACCATTGTATAGTCATATCTTTTCCTCCTAAACTAAAAGAAAAAGGGAGTGTTAGACCTCCCTTTCATGCGTTACTTTACAATTTTTATATCACTAAACGGCCAGAAAATTAGACTTGTATTTCCAATGATCTCTTTTTGATCGACAAGTCCAATATGACGACTGTCCTTACTGTATCGACGATTATCTCCCATAACGAAAACATAACCCTCTGGAATTACATCTAGTTTTACATCAATGTCTTTTAATGTAAAATCTTCTGTTAATGTACCTTCCGTAATTTGTGATTTGTAGGCATCTAAATAAGGTTCGTCTATTGGTTCACCATTAATGTATAATTGATCGTTTTTATATTCTAGCGTGTCTCCTGGAAGTCCAATAACACGTTTAATATAGTTTTTCTGCTCTGGAGCGTGGAACACCACAATATCAAAGCGTTCTGGTTCACTTATTTTATAACCAATTTTATTGACAATCATACGGTCCCCATTTTCAAGGGTTGGCATCATGGACTCGCCATCTACTGCAATGGGTGTAAATAAAAAATAACGAATAATTGCCGCAATCGCAAATGCAATTAGAAGTGCCTTTGTCCATTCCCATAATTCATTCTTTTCTTTCACTTGTTTTTCCATCGAGATTTGCCCCCTTGTCTATCTTCATTTTAGATGATAGTTATTTAAGATGACAAGCAAAAAGAAAAGGAGCTTGTTGCACAAGCCCCTCACTTTTAAGTCATTATTATCGAATTTCTTTAATACGAGCAGCTTTACCACGTAGGTTACGTAGGTAGTAAAGTTTAGCACGACGTACTTTACCACGACGTACAACTTCTAAGTTAGCGATTTTTGGTGTGTGTACAGGGAATGTACGTTCAACACCTACACCGTAAGAAATTTTACGAACTGTGAAAGTTTCGCTAATACCGCCACCACGACGTTTAATTACTACACCTTCGTATACTTGGATACGTTCACGAGTACCCTCTACTACTTTCACGTGTACCTTAACAGTATCACCTGGACGGAAAGTTGGTAGATCAGTGCGAAGCTGAGCTTTAGTAATTTCTGTAATAATGTTTGACATTGTTTTCTCTCCTTAGACAGATGCTCTTGCACGCAATCTATGCCACAGCGGAACACCGTAATTCAGTACTTCACATAGAAGTACAGAATAGATGTTATCACAAATATAGATAGCAATCAAGCATCTTTATTATTGTTTTTAAGTTTTTCTACATACATTTTTTGCTTATCTGTTAACTGATAATTCTCGAGTAAATCTGGACGACGCTCGAATGTTCTTTTCAGAGATTCTTCCGCACGCCATTGCTCAATTTTTGCGTGATTGCCCGATAGTAAAACATCAGGTACTTTCATTCCGCGAAATTCAGCAGGTCGTGTATAATGCGGGTGCTCTAGAAGACCTGTTGAGAACGAATCTTGTATGTGAGAATCCTCTTGTCCTAAAACCCCCGGCAGAAGTCGTACAACGCTATCAATAACCGTCATAGCCCCTAGCTCTCCACCAGTTAAGACGAAATCTCCAATTGAAATCTCGTCTGTGACAAGATGTTGACGGATGCGTTCATCATAGCCTTCATAATGTCCACATAAAAATACTAGTTCTTGTTCTTGCGCTAGCTCTTCTGCCTTTTTTTGAGTAAAGCGCTCACCTTGCGGACACATCAAAATGATACGAGGTTTTTTTCCTGCAGTAATGGCCTCGACAGCGCTAAACATCGGCTCTGGTTTTAACACCATTCCCGCACCACCGCCATACGGATAATCGTCTACTTGGTTATGTTTGTTACCCGAAAATGCACGGATATCGGTTACTTCTAGCTTTACGGCACCTTTTTCCTGTGCTTTCTTTAAAATTGATGCACCAAAGACGCCTGTAAACATATCAGGAAACAGACTTAACACATGAATATTCATCATAGCAGGCCTTCCATTACGTGGATCACAATTTTCTTCTCATCAACTTTAATTCCCTTGACGATGTCTTCGATATACGGGATGTAATGCTCTTTTTTAGCACCTTTGACTACCCACACATCATTTGCACCTGTTTGAAGAATGTCAATCACCGTTCCGATTGTTTCACCTTCTTCAGAAACCACTGAACAACCAATTATATCGTGGAAGAAATATTCATTTTCCGCTAATAAATCATCTGACATTTGATCCTTCGTCACTTTGAGCATACCTTCTTTGAAAGGCTCTACCAAGTTAATATTGTGCATTCCTTCAAAAGTTAATAAAATAAAGTTTTTATGACGACGCATTGATTCAATTGTTACCCATGTTGGCTTTTTATCGTCTTTTTTAAACGCCGCAAGCTTATTTCCTACTACGAAGCGCTCTTCCTCAAAATCTGTTGTTGATAATACACGTACCTCACCGCGAATACCATGCGTATTGACAATACGACCTACATTAAACCATTCCATTTAAATCTCACCTCATATAAAAAATGCTATCCACGTCAAGCTACTAGCTAGCCAGATCAAAAGTAACCATCTCTCACTTTTATCTAAGAAAGCAGATTAACTTTTGGCGGATGATGTTTTAGCTAAGACGTTGACCAGTCTTCCTCCATGTCATTATGGTCAATTACCTCTCAATGTAATGACAATAATGAATAAAGATAAAAAAAGGAAGGAACTCGCAAGCTCCTTCCTTCTTAGTCCAGATTTTACGCTTCACCTCAAAGCCACTTCGAATTCCTAAATGCATGTAAACATACCTATCAGGACTCTCAAGTGCTTGTTGCATGTAAAAGAGCGTGAAAATCTTTTCTATCAATCCAATATATCGACGTAGGTCTTTTTTTGATGGTGACTACCCGCCGCTGAATAAACAATTGTACGAATCGCTTTTGCTACTCGCCCTTGTTTGCCTATGACTTTCCCTCGATCCTCTGGATGAACAAAAAGTTTATAAACAATTCGATTTGCATTTTCATCCGTCTCTATACGAACTTCTTCTGGATAATCGACTAACGGTAAAACGATTGCTTCAATCAGCTGCTTCAAAAATGTCGCCCCCGATTATTTACTGAATTTTTGGTTATGGAATTTTTCCATGATACCTTGTTCTGAGAACAAGTTACGCACTGTATCTGATGGTTTTGCACCGTCAGCTAACCATTTAAGAGCTTTCTCTTCATCAATGTTTACAGTAGCTGGTTGAGTAAGTGGGTTGTAAGTACCAACTGTTTCAATTGAACGACCGTCACGTGGTGAACGAGCGTCTGCAACTACGATACGATAGAAAGGAGATTTTTTAGCTCCCATACGTTTTAAGCGAATTTTAACTGCCATTTTAATAGCACCTCCGAATAAGTTTCACACAAGATAGTATATTATCAATGTTTAGGTTGTTTGTAAAGTGTTTTTTCTTAACACCTATAAATTATTATTTAAACAATGAATCCAAGCCCGGCAATTTCATCTTTTTCTTCCCTTTACCGCTCGCCATGCCTGTCATTTGTTTCATCATTTTCTTCATTTCATCAAACTGCTTTAATAGACGATTCACCTCTTGAATTGAAGTCCCAGAACCCTTCGCTATGCGCTTTTTACGGCTGCCATTAATAATTTCTGGATTCGTCTTTTCGGCAGTTGTCATCGAATAAATAATCGCTTCTACGTGGCCCATTTGCTTATCATCAACTTTAACGTTGTCTAAGCCTTTGATTTTGTTAGCGCCTGGTAGCATTTTCAAAATTTCATCTAAAGGCCCCATTTTCTTTACTTGCTGCAATTGTTCAACAAAATCATCTAAAGTAAAGGTTTGAGTTTTAAATTTTTCCTCTAGTTCTTTAGCCTTTGCTTCGTCAACATTTGCCTGAGCCTTTTCAATAAGCGATAGCACGTCACCCATTCCTAATATACGAGACGCCATACGCTCTGGATGGAAAGGTTCGAGTGCATCCATTTTTTCGCCCATCCCGACAAATTTAATCGGCTTCTGTGTTACTGAACGAATTGATAATGCCGCACCACCACGTGTATCACCATCAAGCTTTGTTAAAACAACCCCAGTAATGCCGATTGCCTCATTAAAGCTTTCTGCTACGTTTACAGCATCCTGACCCGTCATAGCATCCACAACAAGGAATACTTCATCTGGCTCTTTTAATGCACGAATATCTTTTAATTCTTGCATTAAATCTTCGTCGATATGCAAGCGACCAGCCGTATCGATAATCACAACATCATGATGCTCTTCTTTTGCCAATTCAATTGCCTGACGTGCAATTTCTACTGGGGATACATCAGTGCCTAATGCAAAAACAGGTAGTGATAACTGTTTTCCTAATGTTTGTAATTGCTGAACAGCTGCTGGGCGATAAACGTCTGCTGCAACTAGTAGTGGCTTACGATTATATTTTTTTCGTAACACATTTGCCAGTTTCCCTGTAGTCGTCGTTTTACCCGCACCTTGTAATCCGACCATCATAATGACAGTTGGCGGCTTCGTATTAAATTTGATTGGGCTTTGTTCGCCACCCATTAATTCTGTTAATTCGTCTTGTACGATTTTAATAACTTGCTGACCTGGTGTTAAGCTTTGCATAACATCTACACCGACAGCACGTTCACTGACCTTTTTAACGAATTCTTTGACTACTTTTAAGTTAACATCCGCCTCGATTAAAGCAAATCGGACTTCTCGCATCATTTCTTTAACGTCTTGTTCCGATACTTTTCCTTTACCTTTAATCTTTTGGATTGTCCCTTGGAGTCGTTCCGCTAATCCTTCAAAAGCCATTGCTTTCGCCTCCTAATCCCATTCTTTCAACTGTTCTATAAGCGCTAACTGCTCTTCAACTGTCATACTTCGTTCTGTAATCCCCGTTGTTAGCTGCGCAAGCATTTGTGTACGTTGTTGAAATTTTTCCAATAAACATAGTTTTTCTTCATATTCTTCAAGCATCGCTTCTGTTCGACGAATATTATCATAAACAGCTTGACGTGAAACTCCATACGATTCAGCGATTTCTCCAAGTGAGTGATCATCTAAATAATAGAGCTCCATATAACTCCGTTGCTTATCTGTTAATAATGCTTGATAAAAGTCGAAGAGAAAGTTCATGCGTGTTGTTTTTTCAAGTAGCATCGAATATTTCTCCTCCCGTAATTAGTCATTTGTATCATAACGAAAAGCGCCCGCATGTGTCAAGGTAATCTCCTTGTCTAAAAGCCTTAATTAACTGCTTTACAGGCGTTTTCACCTATAGCTAGCATTTCCCTTTTAAACAATGCGATTCCCCTGCACAGACGAGCGCAATTACAAATTTACTTACTTAAATGTTAATCCTCGGACCATCACCAAAACGTGTGGTTGATTTCCGTTCCGACTGGGCGCTTTCCTTGGGGCGTCCAGCCTCCACTCCAATCAACTTAACATAGTATACGTTTTAACAAAAGTCATTCACAACTTTTGATGATAAACCTAGTCTTCACTATTTTGTAATTCTTTATCTAAACCATCAGCAAATAAGCCATACACATAACGTTCAGCATCAAATGGCTGTAAATCATCCATTTTTTCACCAAGACCAATAAACTTCACAGGAATGTGTAATTTATTGCGAATGGCAAGGACAATACCACCTTTTGCAGTACCATCAAGTTTTGTTAAAACGATTCCCGTTACATTAGTAGCTTCTTTAAACGTTTGTGCTTGAACAAGTGCATTTTGACCTGTTGTTGCATCTAATGCTAATAGTACTTCATGCGGAGCATTCGGTACCTCTCGGGAGATTACTCGATGAACTTTTTCAAGCTCATTCATTAAGTTCACTTTGTTTTGCAGACGTCCAGCTGTATCACAAATTAACACATCCGCTTTACGATTTTTCGCCGCATGAATTGCATCATACATAACCGCTGCTGGATCGGAGCCTTCCGATTGTTTAATCACTTCACACCCAACACGGTCTCCCCAAACTTGTAATTGATCGATGGCACCAGCACGGAAAGTATCACCTGCTGCTAAGACAACCGTTTTACCTTGTGATTTTAGACGATGGGCAAGTTTACCGATTGTTGTTGTCTTCCCAACCCCATTTACGCCAACGAATAAAATAACAGTAAGCTCACCTTGAGGCTGCATATTAAGGTCGATTAAATCTTCTTCTCCCTGCTCATAAATTTCTACAAGTTTTTCAGAAATAATCGTTTGAATACCATTTGTATCTTTTATATTTTTACGCTGAACTTCGAAGCGTAATTTGTCCATCAGCTCCATTACTGTTTCAAAGCCTACGTCTGCCTGTAATAATAGGTCTTCTAATTCTTCAAAGAAATCTTCGTCTACTTTTCGATAACGAGCAACTAGGTCGTTCACTTTTGAAGTAAATGAATTACGCGTTTTTTCTAGTCCGGCTTTGAATTTTTGCGTAATAGACCATGCAGAAGGTTTTTTCTCCTTCACAGGTTCTTCCACTATCGCGACCTCTTGCACTTCTTGTTGTTCTTGATCTTCTATTACTACAGGATTTTCTGTTTCAATTGGACTGTCCGTTACAGAAGTCTCCTCTACTTCCTCAACTTCATCTATAACTGCTTCAATTTGAGCAGGCTCTGTTGCATCATCTAGCTTCTGTTCAGCAACTTCTTCTTCATTTATCTCAACTACTTTTTCTTCCTCGGCTGGGTTGCCAACCAATTTGTCTTTTAAACGTTTAAAAAAACTCATGCTTGTTCGCTCCTTTGCTCCGCAAGTACGGGTTCATCTTCTAATTTTACTGATACAAGTTTAGATACGCCAGATTCCTGCATTGTAATACCATACAACACATCCGCTCCCTCCATCGTTCCTTTACGATGTGTGATCACAATAAATTGCGTGTCACGGCTAAATCTTTTTAAATATTGGCTATATCGAACAACATTTGCCTCATCTAATGCCGCCTCTACCTCATCAAGAATACAGAATGGTACAGGTCGTATGTTTAAGATAGAGAATAATAAAGCGATTGCTGTTAGTGCACGTTCACCACCCGAAAGCAAACTTAGATTTTGTAATTTTTTTCCTGGTGGTTGCGCTACTATTTCTATACCTGTTTCTAGCAGATTTTGAGGGTCCAATAACACTAAATCTGCCTGTCCTCCACCAAACAATTCACGGAAAACATGTTTAAATTGCTCACGAATGGCATAGAAGGTTTCGCTAAAGCGTAGCGTCATTTCCTCGTCCATCTCTTTAATAGCCTCATGTAACGTTTCCTGTGCAGCAAGTAAATCTTCACGCTGCTCTGTTAAAAATGAATGACGTTCAAGCACTCGATCGTATTCCTCAATGGCACTCAAATTAACAGGACCTAGCTCCTCTATAGATTTCTTCAGCAGTTTCACTCGACGTCGCATATGCTCTTCATCTTCAATAACAAGGGCCAACTCCTCAGCTTCCTCTACCGTTAGCTGATAGTTTTCTTCTAGCTGTTCATTGAAATTATTGACTTCAAATTCTACGCGACTTCGCTTCAATTCATTAGCACGTATTGCTTCAAGATAGCCTTTATGTGTACGTTGCAATTCCTTCAGCTGTTCTTCTAAAGTAGTAAGCTCTTGTTGTTGTGCTACTTTTTCATCTTTTTTCTGTGAGATTATGTCCTGCAGTGAATCTCTTCTCGCCTTCCATGTAGCAACTTGCTCATCCACTTCTTCATCGCTTAAAAGTTTTGTCGATTCATCAGATTGAAGCCAGATTATTTCCTGAGAAATATTATCGACTTTTTGACGACCTTTGTTTAATTGTAGGGCTAACTCGGCTGTAGCAATTTGTACTTGTGACATTTGCTCCTGCATAACCGCTAACTGCGAGCGTTTTTCCGCCGATTGCTCACGAAGTACATCCTTCTCCGTCTCACTTTGCAGCTTCGCCTTACTTAGTTGTTCCACTGTTTCATTAATTTCTAACAGTTCGGTTGCTAGTGCCACTAAACGCTCTGTAGCTGCTTCCTTTTGAGCTAACAATGCTTCTTCTCGTGTTTTTACATCTTGTGTCTCATTAGAAGCAAAAGATACTCGAGCAGATAAGCTTTTTTCGACAACCTCTAGCTCGCGAATACGACTCGCCTGCTGCATTTCATCTTTTCGTAATTGCTCTCCGTCAAGCTTCAATTGCTCTACTTTTTCTCGTAATGTTGCAAGTTTCTCTTTTTCAGCTACAACAGCCTGTTCAGCACTATAGATGGAAGCTTCTAACGATTGTAGCTTCAAGATTAAACCATCTAATTCCGCTTTTCTAGTAAAGAGTGAAGATTGTTGCTTCACAGCACCACCTGTTAATGAACCGCCTGCATTGACGATATCACCTTCAAGTGTTACAACACGATATCGGAAACCACATAAACGAGCAATTTGGCTTGCACCTTCTAAATTTGATGCAACGATTACATTGCCAAGGAGGTTTTCGACAATTGTGCGGTTGTCTTCATCGAACGTAACAAGTGCATCAGCCATTTGGACAAATGCTGGGTGCTCAGTAGCTAACTGAATCGTAGAAAGATTGATTTTACGTGACTTTATGACTGTTTTAGGTAAAAATGTTGCGCGTCCAGCTCTCTTTTGTTTTAACCAATGAATTGCCTGTTGAGCATGTCGTTCATCGGTTGTCACAATATGCTGAGAGGCTGCACCTAATGCTGTTTCAATAGCCTGAGAATATTTTCCACCAACTTGGATTAACTCAGCAACAGCTCCTTCAATTCCAACTAATTCACCTTTATCACGTGCTAACAATACTTCTTTTACTCCATGGAAGAACCCAGAGAAATCTGCTTCAAGTTCAGCTAGCGTATCTTTTCTAGCCTTCAATTGCTGCTGATGCTGATAGGCCTTATAAAGCATATCCTGCTTTTCATTAAACGATGCATTGACGTTCTTAAGCTGTATTTGCAATGTTTCATATTGCTCGAGCTTTTCCTGCAATTCATTAGTTGTTGTTGTATGGGCAGCAACTAGCTTCTCTTTTTCTGCTAAAATTTGCGTAAGCTCTTGCCCGATTTCATCAGTTTGATCTGTCATTCGTGCTGCCGTCGCTTTTTGTTGCGCTAATTGCTGATCGATATTTTTTAATTCATTTTTGATGGTTGCTTCTTCGTTTAAGGAATCAATATACCGGTTTTTTTGTTCTTCAATTTCTTGTTCAATTTCAGAAACAGAGCGGTTTAAAGATTGTTCCAATTGCTTGAGGCTTTGTTTTAGCTCTGATACTTCTTGTTGTTTTTCAGCGAACAATTCTTTTTTCTCTTGTTCTTGAACAATGAGAGCCTCTACCTCATTTTTTGCTTCTTGTAATGCTGTATTCAATTGTAGTAGTTGATTAGAAGCATTTTGTCGCTTTTCAGCCATTAACGCTTTACGACCATCCCAACGCTCTACCTCCATCGTCGCATTAACAAACTCAGCCTGAGTAGTATCTAAATAGCTATCTAGCTCTTTTAAAAACTTACGAATGCCTACAGTTTGCTTTTCAATTGAAGAAATATTATGAGCTTGTTTTTGTTCTATCTCATATAGCTCTGAGTACTCATTTTTCAAAGCACGCAAAGATTGTGCACAATTTTTCAAATCGTGCACAAGGATGGCGATATCAAAATCCTTTAACTCTGTTGACATTTGCACATAATCTCTTGCACTTGATGCCTGAATTTCTAACGGCTCCAGGCGACTATCTAGTTCATGTAAAATATCTAAAACACGATACAAATTTTCATCTGTTTCAACAAGCTTATGCTCTGCCTTTTTCTTTCGTAATTTATACTTTAATACGCCAGCTGCCTCTTCAAAAATTGAACGACGGTCATCAGGTCTGCTATTTAAAATTTCATCTACACGGCCTTGTGAAATAATGGAGAAGGCCTCTTTTCCAAGTCCTGAGTCCATAAACAAGTCCGTAATATCCTTCAGGCGACACTGCTGGTTATTTAATAAATATTCACTATCACCTGAACGGTATACGCGTCTTGTTACGCTGACTTCTGTATATGAAAAAGCAAGCTGTTCATCGGTATTATCTAAAATTAACGTTACCTCTGCAAAGTTTAGTGGCTTACGTGAGTCACTCCCAGCAAAAATAACATCCTCCATCTTTGCCCCACGTAACGACTTTGCAGATTGCTCCCCAAGTACCCAACGAATAGCATCAATGACATTACTTTTCCCACTGCCATTTGGTCCAACAACCGCTGTAACACCGGGTACAAAATCAATTCCAATGCGCTCCGCAAAAGATTTAAAGCCAATCACTTCGAGTCGTTTTAGGAACATCTATTAAGCCTCCTCTTTTGCAGTTTGGTCACGCATTGCACGCATTGCACATTGCGCAGCTTGCTGCTCGGCTTCTTTTTTTGATTTCCCACGCCCAATACCAAGCTCCTGTCCATTTAATAGGACACTCGATACAAAGGTACGATTATGTGCAGGACCCTTTTCATCAATAATTTCATAATGAAGAAGACCGTTATTTGTTTGCTGTACCATTTCTTGCAATTGACTTTTAAAATCCATCACATGCGAAAAAGCACCGACTTCTACTTTCGGGAATACGATTCGTTCTAAAAAGGACACAACCGTTTGTAAGTCTTGATCTAAATAAAGGGCACCTACAAATGACTCAAATACATCTGCAAGTAGCGCTGGGCGTTCCCGTCCACCTGTTAATTCCTCACCTTTTCCGAGTAATACAAAGCGACCGAATCCTAATTCATTTGCAAAGATTACAAGTGATGGCTCACATACTATGGATGCTCGTAGCTTCGTTAGCTCACCCTCACTCATATTAGCGTATTTCTCAAAAAGGTATTTAGAAACAGACAGTTCAAGTACTGCGTCTCCTAAAAATTCAAGACGCTCATTATCCGTAAACAATTTACGGCGATGCTCATTCACATAAGATGAATGTGTGAATGCTTGATACAATAGATTTTTATTAATAAATGTGATATTTAATTCATGCTGTAACAGCTCGAATTGATTGCGTACTTTTTCAGGAAGTACGCCAGATTTCTGCATAGTTCCTCTTCTTTTCATAGCCATTGAACAATCTGCCTTCCTAATAGTTTCTACCGTTTTAGTGTACCTTTTTCACGGCATTTATGCAAAAGTATTTCGGCTGAAATACAACGTTTTGGAAATTTTTTCGCAAATTTTTTCCGCCATAATCAATTTCGCCTTGGCGTAATTGCGTCCGGATTTTGAATTGTGCCCGCACAATTCATTCCTTTGAAAATCCGTGACATCCGCCGGAGGCTTTAGGCCAACGTGATGTTGGTCACTCAGTCGTCGCCACAGGACGTGGCGTTCTTAGACTGAGTTCCTTTATATCAGTAGATGTTTGGACACCCACTGACAAGGAACCACTCCTGCATTCATCTCACCATCTTTAGAAGTAGAATCTTCTACTGAATGAAGATAAAAAAAAAGGGACGTTCACAGTTCGAAAAACGAACCGTTTCGTACCCTTTTAAATACACCTTAGTATAGTATCTGCTCTTCACATTTAAGCAAAAAACAGGAGTAATCTCTGCCATAGGCTTTAACTTTATTCAACTAATTCATAAACACTTATTGTATAAAAACTATGACTGCGTTCATGTCAACACCGATAGCGGTGATAAATTTATGCTGAATAAAGCTAAACGAAATTAGTTTATTTTACTTTCGATGTATGAAATTGCAGAACCAACTGTTGAGATTTTTTCAGCATCTTCATCAGAAATTTCCATATCGAATTCGTCTTCAAGCTCCATTACAAGCTCAACTACGTCTAATGAGTCAGCACCTAAATCATCACGGAAAGAAGCTTCTAGAGTAACTTCACTTTCCTCAACACCTAAACGGTCCACGATTACTTTTGTTACGCGTTCTAATACTGTAGTCAAAACATTCACCTCCCCTCAAATGATTATACAAAAAATTATTATTTATGACTAATTGAAATTACATCACCATTCCGCCATCTATATGTAGCGTCTGCCCCGTCATATAGTTTGCATCATCTGAAGCTAGGAATACTACTGCCTTTGCGATATCCTCTGGCTGCCCAAGTTTAGCAAGAGGAATTTGAGTAAGCATTCCTTGCTTTATATCATCTGGTAGTTGATCCGTCATTTCTGTTTCAATAAAGCCTGGTGCAATCGCATTTACTAAAATATTGCGTGATGCCAATTCTTTTGCAGTCGTTTTAGTTAATCCAATAACACCTGCTTTGGCAGCTACATAGTTTGCTTGCCCCGCATTACCAGCTACACCGACAATCGATGAAATGTTGATGATACGACCTGCACGTTGCTTCATCATTTGACGTGTTACTGCTTTTGTACAAAGGAAAACACCTTTAAGGTTTGTATCTAACACATCATCCCACTCATCTTCTTTCATACGCATTAACAAGTTATCACGAGTAATACCAGCATTATTTACTAAAATATCAAGTGAACCGAATGTTTTCACAGCTGCATCCATTAATGCTGTAACTTCCTCTGTTTTTGAAACACTACCTTGTACAGCAATAGCCTCGCCGCCATTTTCTTGAATCATCGCGACAACTTCTTCTGCCTTTGCCTGTGAGCCACTGTAGTTAACAACAACTTTAGCACCCTCATCAGCAAGCTTTAATGCAATAGCGCGTCCTATTCCACGCGAAGCACCAGTTACAACAGCTACTTTCCCCTCTAATTTACGCATTAATTGTCCACTCCTTCGCCGCTTCTAGCACAGCCTCTAATGATGCTTCATCATAAACACAATAAGTCGCAACAGATCGGTCGATTTTTTTCACTAATCCACTTAACACTTTGCCTGGTCCACACTCAATAAAGACATCCACACCTTGTGCAATCATTTCACGCACAGATGCTTCCCATTGCACAGCGCTATATACTTGTTCTACTAACTCATGTTGAATAGCAGGAACATCCTCTAATTCTTTCGCCATGACGTTGCCGATTACAGGGATTCGCGGAGCTGATAATGATATTTCGGCTAACGCTCCGCTTAATTTTTCAGATGAAGGACGCATTAGCTCTGAATGGAATGGTCCACTAACAACTAAAGGAATTGCTCGTTTTGCACCCGCTTCCTTTGCCGCTAACGAAGCCTTTTCGACCCCTTCCTTTGTACCAGAGATAACGATTTGTCCTGGACAGTTTACATTCGCTACCTGAACCGCATCACCTGCTGCCGATATTTGTTCAGTTACCTCATGTAGTGCCTCAAGCTCCATCCCTAAAATGGCTGCCATTGCACCTTGCCCTGCTGGTACAGCTTCATTCATATAAAGACCACGCTTATGAACGACAGAAACAGCATCCTCAAACGTTAACACACCGGCGATTACTAACGCACTGTATTCTCCAAGTGAATGTCCAGCTGCATAGTTTGGCTTAATTCCTGCTGCAAGTAATTTTTCTGCAACCATTACACCCGTAGTTAAAAGTGCTGGCTGTGCATGGTATGTCAATGTTAGCTCCTCAGCTGGTCCCGTTAACATAAGCTTAGATAGCTCAAAACCAAGTGATTGATTTGCACGATCATAAAATGCTTTACTTTCTGCCGCATTCTCAACAAACTCTTGCCCCATTCCAACTACTTGAGAACCTTGTCCTGGAAAAACAAATGCTATTTTCGTCATTTTGTATTAATCCCCTTTTTAATCAATTTTGCCTCGGCATAATTGCGTCCGGAATCGGCCGGAGGCTTTAGGCCAACAGATGTTTTTTGTGCGAAAGCGCAGTGCTAACGTAGCGTCAGCAACATGATGTTGGTCACTCAGTCGTTGCCACAGGACGTGGCGTTCTTAGACTGAGTTCCTCTATTTCAGCGGGTGTTTGGACACCTGTACCTGTCGCTACGCTTTCGGTACAAAAGACACCCGCTGAAAGAAGTTAATTAAATTCTGAGTGGCGTACTGTATCTGTAATCGTCGAGATGACTGTATGCTCTACCATCGTATTTGCTTGGCGAATCGCACTGTAAATTGCTTTTGCATTGGATGAACCATGCGCTTTAATTACAGGTGCTTGTAAACCAAACAAACCTGCACCACCATACTCTGTGTAGTCCATTTTATTTTTTAAGTCACGTAAATTATTTTTCATAAGGGCTGCCGATATTTTTGTTTTTGTTGAAGACATAAACGCCTCTTTAAGCATTGAAAATAACGCGCCAGCAGTACCTTCAATCGATTTCAGCACCATATTACCTGTAAAACCATCTGTTACAACAACGTCCGCTACCCCTTCAAGTAAATCTCGAGCTTCTACGTTGCCGATAAAGTTCAAGTCCGCTTCTTTTAACAGCTCGAAAGTAGCCTTTGTTAATTCATTCCCTTTTTTATCCTCAGTACCGATATTTAACAAGCCGATACGTGGCTTTTGTAAGCCGCCTACCTTTTTCGCATAAATATCGCCCATAATCGCATATTGCAATAAATGCTCAGGGCGCGCATCTGCATTTGCCCCTAAATCAAGCATTAAAAAGCCCTTACCGTCCAATGTCGGTAATGTAGTGGCTAAAGCCGGTCTAGCAATCCCTTCAATACGTCCTACTTTAAATAATCCTCCTGCCATTAAAGCACCCGTATTACCCGCAGAAAGACAAGCATCCGCCTTTCCTTCTTCAACCGCATCCATCATTCGCGCCATCGATGAATCCTTTTTCCGACGAACAGCGCGTGCTGGATCGTCTGTTCCTTCCACAACTTCCTCACAATGTACTACTGTCAATCGATCATGTATTTTTAATAATGGTTCAAGCTTTTCACGCTGACCATATAATTGTATTTCTAAATTTGGAATTTGCTCTAATGCTAATAAAGCACCTTCAACAACTGATTTTGGTGCGTTGTCGCCACCCATTCCATCAAGCGCTAATTTCATTGTTGTTCACCTTTACCTTTCGTGCGGTACATATCAAATTCACCAACAAAAACTGTTTCACCGTTAACAGTGGATGTTAACTCTACTTTTGTACGATGATTTTCGTCATCACGTCCAATAACGATTGCTTTTGTAATAACACGATCTCCAGCTCTAACAGGTTTCACAAAGGTAATGTTTGAATGTACTGTTAAAGCTAGTTCATCGTCAATTACCGCTACCGCTAATGAGTTTGCCTGTGCAAATAAATGATGTCCACGTGCGATGCCATTGCGCTGAAAAACATGCTCTTCTTTTACGTCAAAAATAGATAATGCACGATTATCCAATTCAATATCAACAATTTCACCAATTACTTCATCTATTGGAAGTGATTTCACTTCGTTTTCATATGTTTTCGAAGCAACATCTTTAATTCGTTCTCGTAATTCAGGAATTGCTAACTCCATACGATCTAAACGGATTGTTTGGACACTAACCTGAAACTGCGTTGCTAGCTGTTCATCTGTGACGAATGGATTTTCAGCTATCGTTTCAGATAATAGTCGCTGCCGCTCTTTTTTCGTTCGTCTCAACATCATTCGCCACCTTTTTAGTTGTTATTAGCACTTGGTACTAATATCAGTATATAGAGTATAAAAAAAGAATGCAAGACTTGTTTTCAAAACAAGTGCTTACATTCCAAATCGGGTATAAAATTCAGTTAATCAAAGCGTTCTCCCTGTAGAACACCCGACTCTTCAAGCATACTACGTAAATATTTATACTCATCATCATGCCAAAATGCATCTATCTCAAGTATAGTCGTTGCATCTTTTCTTGCCGTCTCCAGTATTCGATAATCATGCACTAAATCCGCTACTTTAAAATCAGGCAAACCACTTTGTTTACGCCCGAAGAAATCACCTGGACCACGTAATTCCAAATCCTTTTCAGCTAGGCGGAAACCATCATTTGTTTCCGTCATTGACTGCATACGCTCCTTGCCTTCATCGGATTTAGGATCAGCAAGCAATACACAGTATGACTGATGTTCACCTCGTCCAACTCGCCCACGTAGCTGATGCAATTGAGCTAAGCCGAAGCGTTCAGCATCATAAACAATCATAAACGTTGCATTCGGCACGTTAACCCCAACCTCAACTACTGTTGTCGATACAAGCACATGAATAGTCCCTTCACTAAATGCTCGCATAACAGCATCTTTTTCATCTGCCGTCAAACGACCATGCATTAATCCAACATTGTATTGTCCGCTAAAATATGTAGCAAGTTGTTCATAGATTTCTACAGCATTTTGCACATCAAGCTTGTCTGATTCCTCGATAAGGGGACAAATAGCATACGCCTGTCTTCCAGCAGCAAGCTCTAATTCTAACTTTGACATAGCTGAGCCTAATTGCTCTTTTTTCATCCAATGTGTTTCAATTTGTTTACGCCCCGCTGGCATTTCATCAATCACTGAAACATCCATTTCTCCAAATGCTGTAATCGCAAGCGTACGCGGAATAGGTGTCGCCGTCATAAAGAGCACATCTGGATTTTCCCCTTTATCACGCAATATTCTACGCTGTTCAACACCAAAACGATGCTGTTCATCCGTTATAACAAACCCAAGCTTGTAAAAGATGACTTCAGGCTGAATAAGTGCATGCGTACCAATTAAAATATCTATTTCCCCGTTTGCTAGTTCTTCTAAAAGTAACCGACGCTCCTTTACTTTCGTCGATCCTGATAGTAAAGCTACACGTACACCAAATGGCTCAAACCATTCTTTCAAATTTTCAGCATGCTGCTCAGCTAAAATTTCTGTTGGTGCCATTAATGCCCCCTGAAAACCAGCAGTTACAGCTGCATATAAACATATTGCCGCAACAACGGTTTTACCTGATCCTACATCACCTTGAAGTAAGCGGTTCATGCGATGCGGCTCTTTTAAATCTTTGCAAATTTCATTGACAACACGTTTTTGAGCATCTGTTAATTCATAAGGTAGCGATGTAATAAAAGCCCGTAGTTTTTGCAAATCGAATTGAATAACTGTACCGCGCTCACTATCCTTTCGAATTTTACGTAAAGCTTGAATACGAAGCTGAAAGTTTAGTAACTCTTCATAGGCAAAGCGTCTTCTAGCCTGCTTTGCATGCCCCGCATCAAGTGGGAAATGAATTCCCTCAAGCCCTTCACGTATTGAAACAAGCTTATAGTCTGCCTGAAAACGTTGCGGAACAGCATCCGGTATCTCTGCACCAAACTCATCTAACACTTGTCGCATATATTTACGAAAACGTTTTTGCGGAATCAAACCCTTCAAACTATAAACAGGTTCAAAGTCTACCTGATCTATTTTTGGGCCAAATGTAACAGACGTTCCATTGATTACCTGTCTGCCTCGGTCCCATTTACCTGTGACGGTAATAATAGCTCCTGGTACCAGCTTCTGCTTCAAATAGCCTTGATTAAAAAAAACAACCTTCACTAAATGTCGACCTGCCAGCACTGTCACTTGTAATCGTGATTTATTGCGGCCTAAAAACAATACTGTGGGTTCACGTTCAACTTTACACTCAACAGTGACACGTTCATTATGTGGTGTTTGCGCTAAATCCTTTAAACGAAAATCTTCATGCCGATGAGGGAACGTCCATAATAAATCCGCGATCGTCTCGATGCCTAACGCCTCTAAATGTCCTGCTGTTTCTTTCCCGATTCCCTTTAAATCAGTTACGGCACTCGTTAAATCAGTCACCTTGCACGACAGCTCCTCCAAAGATTTTCACCGCAAGTGCTTTATTTGTAGTCATTAGCATATGAGTTTTCCCCTTTCTTTACGATTATTCTCGGCTTTTATAATAATGTTGCTTGTGGTTAGTTATTCCCAACAGTTCATGCTGTTCATCTGTATTTCCAATACTATTATATAACTTTTCAATTTCACTAACATAGCAATTCAATTCATCAATAATTGATTGATAGTTATATCTTTAAGTAGCCAACATAAAGAACATGAACTTTTTCACCTTTAGCAAATAAAGAATCAATCACTTCAATGCCTTCTTAGGTATTTCGAACTTCAGATATAGCCAACCTTTAGTTGAAATACATAGCTTTACAATCTTTAGGTTTTTAATAATCCAGTTAAATAAATGCATTTATTTTTTCTCAGCATATAATGTTGAAAAAGGAGTGAAATCACTTGGGCTATTTTCCACCTCAAGGGACCATGAGACCACAATCACCTCCACCAAACTTCAAACCACCAAAACCTTCTGTGTCCTATATCATTGATTGTGTATATCAAAATACTTATGTATGGCTTAGAAACGGGAGAGAATTTTGGTTTTATCCTACTCGTGTAGAAATGGGTGAAGTATCTGGATATAGATGGAACGGTGCCTACTGGTCGTTCTACGGATTTGATGAAGGATTGATCGATGCCGTTGCCTGTTATCCTACCCCTACCCTTTACTAAAATCCCAAAATGCTTTTTCTTTTTTTATTGGCTGTAATAGGGGATCATCGCCAAAAGTAGGGGATGACATTTATTCAAACGGATGCCATGTATATAAATCGACTTAGGGATAACGTCACAGATGAGACCCATCTACACTATGTAGAAGCTCACAAAAAAACACGCCCTAAGTGCGTGTTTTTTAATTTTATTTTTGAAGTGATTGGATACTCTCCAAATTGCCATTATCAAATATAGCTTTGCTGATAGCTTTGCCTGTTGGTGTTGCAGCTAAGCCGCCACGGGCAGTTTCTTTTAAATTCGGACTCATAGATTGTCCAATTCGATACATCGCACCAATTACTTCATCACACGGGATGCGACTTGTTACACCTGCAAGTGCCATATCCGCTGCCACAAGCGAATTCGCTGCACCCATAGCATTCCTTTTAACGCAAGGAACCTCTACCAATCCAGCTACTGGGTCACAAACAAGCCCAAGCATGTTTTTAAGTGTAATCGCAAATGCTTCTGCACATTGCTGTGGAGAACCACCGGCCATCTCTACAATTGCTGCCGCTCCCATACCAGCAGCTGAGCCAACCTCTGCTTGACAGCCACCAGCAGCACCTGAAATCGAAGCATTATTGGCAACAACGAAGCCAAAAGCACCTGATGTGAATAAAAAACGAATCATTTGCTCACGCGTTGGGTTTAGCTTGTTTTTCACTGCAAACAGTGTCCCTGGCACAACACCAGCTGAGCCTGCAGTGGGCGTTGCACAAATTGTACCCATTGCCGCATTCACTTCATTAGTTGCAACCGCTTTACTCACTGCGTCTAATAATAAATCCCCTGACAACGAATTTCCTTGCGCAATGTAATTTTGAAGCAATACTGCATCGCCACCTGTTAAACCCGTTACAGATTGCACACCCTTCAAGCCTCTTTCAACAGCTTCCTCCATCACCGTTAAATTACGGTCCATTTGCTGCATAATTTCTTCTCTTGTACGTCCAGTTATTAACATTTCTTGCTCAATCATAATTTCAGAAATTAGTTTACCTTCTTGCTCGGCTCGTTCAACAAGCTCACGAACATTATGAAATAATACGTCCATACTGGGACACCCCCTTAGTTGTTATTAATTTTAGAAACCTTTGTAATATGTGGTATTAAAGAAATTTGTTGTAGTACTTTATCCTCGATGTTTTGATCGACTTCTATCACCATAAGTGCTGTTAAACCACGTTCAATTCGTGAAACCTCCATATGTCCAATGTTGACTGCATGCATTGCTAAGCAATTTGCTACATTGGCAATACAGCCAGCTCGATCATCATGAACTACAAGGATAGCCGGCATACCTCCTGTTAATCGTAACTTAAAGCCATTAACCTCACTCACTTCTATTTTACCGCCACCGATAGAAATTCCAACAACAGACATCTCTCCATCATCATCGCCAATCACTAGGCGAGCTGTATTCGGATGTTCTGTGTTAGCTGTTTCTGGGATAAACTCATAATCTAATCCGGCCTTCTCTGCATCGGCAAAAGCTGTTTTAATCCGCTCATCAAATGTATCGTAATTTAATAAGCCTCCTATCAGCGCTACATCTGTTCCATGTCCTTTATACGTTTCAGCAAAGGAACCATATAAGTGGATTTTCGCCCACTTTGGTTGTCTTCCAAATAAATCTCTGGCAACGCGGCCAATTCGTGCTGCACCTGCCGTATGAGAGGAAGAAGGCCCAATCATCACTGGTCCAATAATATCAAATACTGAAGTAAACTTCATACAAACACCCCTCTATTCTATCCATATAAATAAAATCGATTTTTACTATATCATGCTTGATTGTTACTACAAAAGTAAAGCACTTATTTATCAAATTTCAGAAAATTTACTCTACTATAATTTACACATTGGAAATATTGTTTAACTTTTGTCTACTCCATATACACAAAAATTTCAAAAGGCTAATATTCCAGTATTTCCAAATCCGTCGTCCTCCGGGTACATACATCAAATGATTCATTTTTGGCTAATCTCTATCGTTTATTATCCTCTAATCTCCTTGTACCATAAACAAAAGCAGTACACGGCGTGTGCACTGCTTTGTCTACTTATGCGCAAAGTAGCATCAAATTATTCTACTGAAATAATATATGGATATAATCCTTGTTTACCATTAAATAACTCTACTTCGACCTCTGGATAATGTTCTTCAATAAATTTCACTAATGCTGAGGCATTTTCTTCCGTTGTGTCCTCACCATAGATGACTGTTACAATTTCTGCATCTTCATCTACTAAATCAGTAATTACCTTCTCAGCAGCATCTTTTAATGCTGGAGTAGATAATACAATTTTCCCTTCCGCAAGAGCCATGAAATCATCCTTATGGATTTCTACACCATCGATAGATGTATCTCGAACTGCATAAGTGACTTGGCCTGTTTTCACATTTGCAAAAGCTTCCGTCATTGTTGCTTGGTTCATTTCTACTGCCGCTTCTGGATTAAACGATAGAATCGCCGCCATACCTTGAGGGATTGTTTTCGTTGGCACTACAGCCGCTTCAATATCTAAAAGCTCAACTGCTTGTTCTGCAGCCATGACGATATTTTTATTATTCGGTAAAATCAACACTTTTTCAGCACCAATTTCTTGTACTGCCTTCACAATATCTTCAGTTGAAGGATTCATTGTTTGACCGCCTTCAATAACATAAGAAGCACCAATTGAACGAAGTAATTCAGCAACTCCCTCGCCCATTGCAATCGTTACAATTGCATACGGATGCTTTTCTACTTTTTTGGCTGGAGAAGGCACTTTATGATCCTCACCAACGATGGCAGAATGCTGTTCACGCATATTGTCGACTTTAATTTTAATAAGACTACCATATTTTTGACCCATAGCTAACACAGCGCCAGGTTGCTCTGAATGAATATGCACTTTTGCAATCTCTTCATCCGAAATAACAAGTAAAGAATCACCTAGTGGGTTTAATTCATTGCGGAATTGTTCTTCGCTAAATGGCTCTTTCCCATTTTCTAAACGTACCATGATTTCTGTACAATAACCAAACTCAATATCAGCAGTATTCATAAAATCTTGTGCTCTATGATGCTCTGCATTGATTAAATCATCTAAAGTTGCTTCATTTTTCTGCGGTAATGGCTCACCTTTTAAAGATGCTAAGAACCCTTCGTACACAAATAGAAGACCCTGACCACCACTATCTACAACACCTACTTCTTTAAGAACAGGTAAAAGCTCAGGTGTACGTTCCAACGAAGCCTGTGCTTCAGCAGTAAATGCTTCCATCACCGTAATGATATCGTTTTCAGTTTCTGCCACTTCCACGCCTTTTAGTGCCGCTTCACGTGCTACCGTTAAAATCGTTCCTTCAACTGGCTTCATTACTGCTTTATAAGCTGTATCAACACCTGCTTGGAAGGCACCTGCAAAGCCCTTGGCATCAATTGTCGCCTCTTTTTCAATAGCCTTACCAAAACCACGGAATAACTGCGATAAAATAACCCCAGAATTTCCGCGCGCTCCCATAAGTAAACCTTTTGATAAAGCTTGAGCTGTTTTGCCGATATGTTCTGACGCAAATTGCTCCGTTTCCTTCGCACCAGATGTCATCGACAAGTTCATATTTGTTCCTGTATCACCGTCCGGTACTGGAAATACATTTAATGAATCAACATAATTTGCATTTTGGAATAGGTGATGGGCACCCATTTGCACCATTTCTGCAAACTTTATTCCGTCTAAAGACTGCATTCGATTTAGTTCCTCCTCTTAATCATTCGCTACACGAACGCCCTGCACAAAGATATTGACAGATTTTACGCTCATACCTAATGTTTTATCCACTGTATATTTCACTTTTGATTGTACTTGATAAGCAACTTCTGAAATTTTCGTCCCGTAACTAACAATAATGTACATATCAATATGTAAATTGTCGTCCTGTTTTCGAATAACAACACCTTTTGCAAAATTTTCTTTACGTAAAATATCAGTTAGACCATCACGAATTTGATGTTTAGATGCCATGCCAACAATACCGTAGCATTCTACAGCAGCGCCACCAGCAATTTGCGCAAGTACATCTGTTGAAATATCAATTTGGCCGAATTCATTGTTTAATTCAATCGACATAGAAATGCCCCCTTGGCTCTTTTTGACTAAACTATATTGTAACACTTTCGTTATACATTAGGCAACCTAGGAGGGGATGAAAACGCACTGTATCAACGTTTTACTGACATTACAGATTAACATACCAATTCATCGAAATGTTCATTTTTGCTATAAAAGTTGGTACGACCGTTTTGTTTTGCTGTGTATAATGCTTGATCGGCTAATTCACAACACGTTTTCGAATGCTCGATAATTGAGATTTTGTCATTGCACATCCCAATACTAACCGTTACAACATCAGCTATGTTCAAACGCTCGTGAAGAATGTTTAAGTTGCAGACTTCCTCTAAAATTTCCTCACAAACATGCTCTGCAAATTTTGCGGCCTGTTAAGTAATAATCACGAATTCTTCTCCTCTCCAACGTGTAGCAAATGCATTATACTTTTCTGAAATTCCATCTAACAGAACTGCCACATTTGTTAACGCTTCATCACCCTGTAAATGACCATAATAATCATTGAAATCTTTAAAGAAATCAATATCCACCATTATCACCGCTAGAGACTTCGGTTTACTAAATTGTTGCCAAATTTGTGTCAATTTATTATTAAATGCTCGCCGATTTGGAAGGTTTGTTAACGTGGCACGAAGTGCTTGCTTTGATAGTACATCATTTTTCTCAGCTAATAATTTCTTGGATTTTGTCATTTCTTCATCTATTAAAATATGCTTTTTCGTAAATTGCCTTTGTACTTTATAAGTGTGACGCTGAATAATTAGCCCCATTGAAATAATAAGGGACATCGGCAAAAACACTTTAATACTTTTACCTGATATCCCATTATTTTATAGACACTTATTAAAATCGGTGGAACTTTTATGAACATAATCCAAAAAAATTTCCGAAATGGAATGGCAAAAACGGTACAAATCATTAAAAAAAGCTGATACCATTCTGAACTGCCCTGTAAAAGTTAGATTGGTGTCTAACTTTTACGGGGCAGTTCATTTAGCATCAGCTTCCTTACTTAAATCCATTTTTATGATCTAAATCAAGCTCTTAATAAGCGTTTCAATCATCACTGGCATTTCCTTAAATGCGCTGTCGACATGTAATCTTTCTGTCTTTTGGTGGGCATCCTTTCCAAAAGGTCCAACATTTAATACAGGGCCCTGCAATGCAGACATAGCTTCAAACGGGATGCTATATGTATCTCCCCATACAGGTGTGTTACGTTCGAATGCTGTCCATTCATTTGAGTCATCTGAATAATTGACATAACTCAAATCGCAAATACCATTAAAATAGTGAATTTGCTCCACTTCAATATCAAACGTTTTTGCCGTTTTCTTCATCAACTCTATCGATTGAATGACAAGTGGATGGTTCGACGAATTGATTGCAGGATAGTAAGGTGGTGCATACAACAGCACTGTTGCCGGCGTCAGTTCCTGGCAACGGATCATTAGCTGATCCACGATGCGAATGGATTTCTCTCGATCATCCCATAAATGATTATCAAGAACATGACGTTTTATCGTATTTACTTCCTCAGTTCCTAATTTAATGATCGCATGCTCTAAAAGCGTTTCATAACGAAGTACTTTTACTTCACCTACACCCTTTACCTTTTCTCGCTCACAAATTTGCTTATACTGCTCATTACAAGCTGCCATTGCCTCCAATGCAACTTGTTCAAAAATATCCATTACTTCAGATGCTGTGCGCTTTAATAAAAACACATTGTAAAGAGCTGCTGCACGATATGGTGTTTGTGTAGAGTACTCCCTTTTCAAATCTTTTAATTGTAAGGATACAGGTAATGGCGTACTTTCACCAAGATCTGTTTCACGGAAAACTGGATTCCACTCCATATGCTGCGTCATATATGAAGCAATAAAGTTTGCTGTCATTCCTTTTAACGGCTCACCTACATGTGTCTCTTTTCCATAAAATAAGGCAGCAGGCATAATTTTACCGATTGTTCCTGAATAAATATATTCATTCGTATCAGCTGGACCTTGTGAAAAAGAAGGCTCACTATTTAAAAATAGTTTATAAGATAATCCATGCTGGTCACGAAGCCTTACAAGCTCAACAACTGCTGCTCGCATCCCAGCAGAGTTCACTTCTTCATCTGGCACAGCCGTTAAAATGAGATTAATTGGCCACTCTTCAATGCTTGCTTTTTCTATTAATTGCATATGCAAAGCAAGTCCCATTTTCATATCCATCGTTCCACGACCAAATAAATAGTTTCCTGATTCCAAATCAATTCTTGCCGCTTCAGGTAAATCCTTTTTGTATTTAGGTTCCATTAGCTTTTTTGTTAATTCTTCAGGATAGAAGGCAAGCGGCTCAAGTTCACCATATTCTTCGGTATGAACAGTATCAAAATGACTAATTAACACAACCGTTTCTGTCGCAGATGGGTGCTTGTACAAAGCAGTCACAGCATTGCGCCCAAGCCCTGCATCATGTAACTCAATCAATTCTGGCCTTTTTTGAAAGTAAGAGAGCGTTTGCAATTTATTTGTTAATTTATAGGCAAATTCATTTTCACCTTGCGTTAATGTCCTACTTTCCCAACTGACAATTTCACATAATAATGCACGCAGTTTTTCAGGTGTATTCCAAAGATAATTAGTCATAATCATTCTCCTTTATCCGATGCCTCAAAATCGAATGCATTTCATTTCAATGTAAATCAAACGATTCCTCATTTTTCACTTCAATCTCAGAAGAAACTGTATTTATTTTACTCAATTTCAATTTATAGAAAATCATACAAGCAATGAAGAATCCAATACCGTATAATAAACCAATTCTTTGTGTTGGATCGAATGCTAAAAAGATAAGAATTAGCATACAAAAACTAATACAGAATATTGGAATCAATGGATAAAATGGCGTTTTAAATTTTAAATCAGCCACATTTCCTCCTGCTTTCACATAGCGATATCGGAACATCAATTGGGAAGCACAAATTCCCATCCATGAAATTGTGACAGAAATCCCTGCAACAGACATGAGTAAAACAAATACTGCATCTGCTTCCATCACGCTCGTTAATAAAGAGAGCAGTGAGAAAAGCATCGTGAAAACGAGGGCATTTAATGGCACTTTATTTTTCGTTAGTCGTCCAAATAATTTTGGAGCCATCCCCTCTTTTGACATCGACCATAATAAACGTGTTGAAGCATATAGACATGAGTTACCTACCGATAAAATCGCAGTTAGAATAACAAAATTCATAATACCAGCAGCATAAGGAACGCCCGCTAAACTCATCAATGTGACAAATGGACTTTCCAGTAGTCCAAGCTCCGATGACGGGAATATGGCAGATAAAACAATAATAGAAGCAATATAGAAAACTATTATTCTAAAAAGAATTGTCCGGATTGCTCGCGGAATATTTTTTTCTGGATTTTCAGTTTCCCCTGCTGCAATACCAACAAGTTCGGACCCTTGGTAAGAAAAGATAACATTCATCATTGTGACAAAGATAATCGCAATACCAGCTGGGAATAATCCTGTCGGCGCTAAATTTGTTAGATGTGGCGTAGGGCGATCAGCTAATGGAATCAAACCAAAAATTACCGCGCCCCCTATGATGATAAAGGCTATCACTGCAATTACTTTAATGCTCGCAAACCAAAACTCCGCTTCAGCAAAACCTTTCGTTGTTAACGCGTTTAATGCAAACAGAAGAACCATAAAAACTGCACACCAGATCCAAATAGGTACATTCGGGAACCAATGTTGCATCAATATTCCCGCTGCTGTAAATTCTACCCCCGCTGTAGCAGCTGACCCGACAAAATACATCCACCCTAAAGAAAAGCCTGCTGAAGGACTGATAAATCTTGTTGCATACGTTTGAAAAGAACCCGTTACAGGCATATAAACAGCTAATTCCCCAAGACAATTCATAACCATGTACAATATTAAACCACCAAATAAATAACCAATTAACGCTCCCCCAGGACCTGCTTGATTAATGGTATAGCCAACGTTTAAAAACAAGCCTGTCCCAATAACTCCACCGAGTGATAGCATCAATAAATGACGACTTTTCATTGAACGATTTAATTGATCATCGTGCCGTTGTTCCCCTTTACTCAATATCCATCCCCACTCTCTAGTCGTTGTTTAAAAATTCTGACATCAACACTACTAAAGTACCCAACCAATTTATCCTATTTAAATTGATTGGGTATTTATAAATCTAAAAACGTAATGACAGGCAGCTTAACCCACCATCATGTTTTCTAAATTCAGACATTTCAAGTTCAATTGTTTGATAGCCTAAATCATTTAATTTACGGTTTGTTTCTGGATAGCCTGCTGGAATAATGACATAATCATTTACTTGAATACAGTTTGCTGAATACTCATCCTCTTTTGGAATTATAATTTTTTCGTAAGATTCAAACGCAGGGTGATCGACAAATTCTCCTGCTAGCACCATTCGATTTTCACCAACATAGGCGATACCCGTTTTTAAATGGAAAAATTCTTTTAACGGAATAATCGTTGCCTCATAGCCTTCTTTTTCAACGATTTCTTTAAATTGTCGAGCTCCTTCTTCATTCGTACGATCAGAGATACCAACATAAAATTTCTTTTCTGCCTGCAATACATCTCCACCATCAAGTGTTCCTGGACCTTCGATATAGTACATTTTTTCATAGAACTTTTTAACACCTGGTTCAATGTCCTCAATCTCACGATTACGAGCTTCTGCGCCAGGGTTTGAAATAATGGCAAACTCAGGTGTTAAAACAGCTGTATCTTCTACGAATGTCGAATCTGGGAAAGCTTCGTTTGCCGGAAGCTGTGTAACCTCTACGCCACATTTCTTTAAAGCCTCTACATATTTTCCGTGCTGCTCAAATAATTTCTCTAAAATTGGTTTTCCTAAGTCACTAGTCGTTAAACCGTTTATATAACTATTTCCTGGATTTTTTACTATCACATTTTTAAACATTTACTTCGTCCCCTTTTATTCTTCTATTCTTTTATCCTCTTACTACTGGACAAGTTAGACATGTAGGTCCACCTGTCCCTTTTACTGTAATTTCATTTCCTTTATATTCATAGACTGTTGCGCCTGCATCAAGTAATTGTTGCTTTGTCATTGGATTTCCATTTGGAAGCATACATACTCTAGGCGCAAGTGCTAAGACGTTACAGCCTAGCGCATCATACTCATCCTTCGGTACCTCAACTAATTGAATACCTCGTTCAATCAAAAGCTGACGGAAAAAAACTGGCATTAATCGTGAATGTACAACCGCTAAATCCTTATCCACCATACTAATAAAGGACATTAAGTGTAAACATTCCGCTTCACCTAAATCATGGGATAGCTGGACAACAATAAATTCATCGACAATATCCGCCGTCATATCCTTTAACTGACGAATTGCTTCATCATTCGTTCGATAGCCTCGACCTACAACAAGTGTACGGTCATCAAGCCAAACGATATCGCCACCATCTGCAACAGCATCTCCTGTCAATTCACCGATTATTGGAATACCCTTTTCTTGTAAAAATGTTTGATAAACAGCTGCTTCTGACTGTCTTAATTTTTTTCCAGATTTTAAGATCATTGCCCCTTTTGGCGTAAATTTGACAGGGTCATGTGCATATAGAGAATCCAACCCTACTTCTTCTGATTCTGGTAGATAATCAATTTTTTCAACATATTTTTCGAGAATACTTGTAAATTCAGCATATTCTCTAAGAGCCTCATTATAGTTAGGTTCTGATAGGTAGTTAAATGTTTTCCATTCATCACTAAGATGCTCTTGGCTCCGGAAAGCATCTTTTGGATGTTTTACTATTACGTGTTTCAAAGGTGCATACATTGATGAACAATAATGCATTCCCTTCACCCCCTTTTTCCGTGCAGTGGAAAACGTTTCCGCTAAGAGGAAAGTTTATATGAAAAATATATTTGTTTTATGTTATACTGTCAATATATTTAGAAAAATTTATTTATTCACTCAACTTATGATGCGGAGAGAGAGGTTTACTAAACCATAGTTCTATGTTTAAGCTAGACGTAGACAAAGTATAAAAATGAGTGAAGGACAGGTGGGACATTAATGCAATTATTAGAACGTGCTATGACAATTGCTAAAGTTTTAGCTTCGGAAGCAAGTGAAAGCAGCTTGTCCATTTCAGAGCTTGCAGCAAAATGCGATTTGCCACTAAGTACATTACATAGAATTTTAAAAGCAATGATTAAGGAAGGAATGATTGAACAAGACGATCAAACGAAACAATATCGGCTTGGTACAATATGGATGGAGCTTGGCCTACAAGTGTATGATACGATGGACTACATTAGTAAAATTAGGCCAGAATTAGAGCGTTTAGCTAGAGAGGTCGAGGAAAGCGTCTATTTAAGTAAGCCTGCCGGTTTAGATACGATCATTATCGAAAGAATAGACAGTGCAGCTAATCCAATTCGTATTTATGATCAGTTAGGAATTCGGATTCCGATGCATATTGGCGCCGCAAATAAGACAATCTTAGCCACAATGCCCGTTTCTCAAGCAAGGGAAATTATTGAACAGCTTCTCCCTCATGAAGAAATCCCTGAATTAGAGGCACAACTTGACCAAATAAGATTACAGGGATTTGCCATTAGTCATGGGGAAAGAACAGCAGGAACATCCTCAATTGCAGTTTCCATTTTAAATGGTTTTAATGAAGTAGTAGGTGCTGTCAGTATAGGTTTTGTTAGCTTTAACGTTTCAACAGAACATATTAACACCCTTACGGCGCGTTTAGTGGAAACTGGTAAACGTGTTTCTATGAAGCTTGGCTATCGAGAAAAATAATATTGAAAGACTTTTAATTATATTAGCTTAAATTTGCTGTATCCAGAAATTGATTCCCTCTTATCTGACAATTATTTATGTCTGTAAAGGTTTTTTTCTTGAAAGGTTACGTGAAAACTGTTGCACTGAACGTCATCGTATGTTAAATTATTATGGTATGTGAAATACCGAACTGAAATAATAATCTTTCAGCATAAACAGTAAGGAGGGAATACAACATGCCAAAACAATGTGTAATCACTGGACGTAAAGCTCGTACTGGTAACAACCGTTCCCACGCTATGAACGCTAGCAAACGTACTTGGGGTGCTAACCTTCAAAAAGTTCGTATCTTAGTAGACGGTAAACCAAAACGTGTATGGGTTTCTGCTCGTGCATTAAAATCAGGTAAAATTGAGCGCGTTTAATCGTTGCTTCCAAAAAATCGATTTGGCATTTGGCGCAAATCGATTTTTTTCTTTCTAATTACTGGGCAGACTACCAACCGCCTTTGTGAATATTTAGATAAAAGTAGAAGTTGTATTTAAACATCCTTCTAGTGGACGACCATAAATACAATGAAATGACTAAGCCGTTAGTAATTACAATCTCGTTGTAATTACTAGCGGCTTTCTTTACATATAACAGCCTCATGTCAGCACAACAATCGCCTGTTATCTAGAGAAATTAAGAATCTTCAATAGTTACTGCGATAATGTAGATAGAACAGTAAATATTCGACTAGTGTTAATCGGGTTTTTCTTAGTATTGAAAAATAAAATGGTAAAGGATATTTTTGCGAATGATGTGGCGCATTAAAAAAGGGTGATTTCTGTTTCTGGCTACTCGCTTCCTATGACCTATGAGCGAGCGTTGAACCACTTCCTTCACTTTGCTGTTGTTGCTGTCGCTTCGCTTTCGCACAGATAAAACATTGCTGGAGTTTCGTTTTATTACATTATATTAGAGTGAAATGCTAGAAGTTATACACTATGTGAAGTGGTTGATTGGAGTGGAGACTGGGCGACTCCTTGGGGATCAGCGTCACAGATGAGACCCTGCAGCGAAGCGAAGCGGCTCATCGGACGCCCCCAGGAAAGCGCCCAGTCGGAACGGAAATCAACCACTCGTTTTGCCGAGAGCCATACTTTATTTAATGATTTCCTTGACCATTTTGTTTTTCAACACTAAAAGAAAAATCCGACTAGTGTTAGTCGGATTTTTTTACTTTCTTTTCTTTTTTAAAAAGATTGATACACGTACGCGTAATACTACTCACAAATTTCGGTAGCTGGAACGTATATACTTTCAGGACCCTCTCCCCCTCACGCTAATCTATGCTTCTTATCATTAAACATATGCCTTGCGAGAAAGATATAGACCCTGAATTCCCTATTATTTCATTACTTGTAAAGCGGGATGTCCCTAGAGAGATTTCTTCATTTGTTGTTTCATATTTCACTTGCCTTAATGTCACATCTTTAATCGGCTCTTCATGTGCAAAAAAAGACAAATAACGATATTGCTCGTTTGCTTCTATGTTATGTTTGCCCGGCATTAAAAATTGCAACATATTTGCATGATTACTAATCTTCAACACTACCTGTGGATGCTCTTTTTGTAAGCGATACATCGAACGAACCGCTGCCTCATAATGATCTAAGCGCCCACCTGTAACACCTGTAAGAACAATTTCTAGCGGTGTATACGTCAAGGCTTTTAACAACGCTAAGTCCGTATCTGTTTCATTTTTTTCTTCCTGAAATCGTTGACTATCATTTGTATGAGTCATCACCATTTCGTATTCCTCTTGTGAGAGTGAATCAAAATCTCCTACTATGGCATGTGGTGTAATTCCTTGCTCAACCAAATAAAGTGCTCCTCGATCAGCTCCGATAAAAATGATATCATCTTGCTCTTTAAACGGTTTAAATGAACAGAGTTCCTCTTTTGGTCCACCTGCACAAACAACGACTGTTGTCATTCTTTTATCGCTGCCTCACCAGCAGCTAATATTTCCTGAAGTGCCGCTGTACGATCTTCTTTACTATAAATTGCCGAGCCAGCTACAAAAATAGTTGCTCCTGCTTTTGCACAAGGAATAATAGTCTCTGCATTAATACCACCGTCGATTTCAATAGCAATATCAAGATTACGTTCTTTAATAATAGCTGCTAATGCTTCAATTTTTGGTACTACAGAATGAATGAATTTTTGTCCACCAAAGCCTGGATTCACAGTCATGAACAACACCATATCAATATCCTCTAAAACATGTTGAATTGATTCTATTGGTGTATGTGGGTTTAATACAACACCCGGTTTGACTCCATATGAGCGAATTAACTGAATTGTACGGTGTAAATGACGGCAAGCCTCTACATGCACTGTAATATAGTCTGCTCCTGCTTTTGCAAATTGTTCTATATACTGATCAGGATTTTCAATCATTAGATGAACGTCCAACGGTAAATCAGTTAAAGGACGGATTGCATCTAAGACGATGGAGCCAAATGAAATATTCGGCACAAAATGACCATCCATTACATCAATATGAATAAGCTGTGCACCCGCTTTTTCTACTTCCTTTACTTCTTCTCCTAATTTAGCAAAGTTAGCTGCTAAAATTGATGGTGCTATTTGTATCATCATTAATACCTCGGCTTTCGATCCATAATTTCTTGTATAAATTGTTCGTAGTGCTTATAGCGATAATCACGAATTTCTCCCGTTTCCACGGCTGCCTTTACCGCACATTTTGGCTCCTTTAAATGTAAACAGCCTCTGAATTTACAATCCTCGGCAACTCGGGCCATATCAGGGAAGCATGCACCTAACTCTTCTTTTTCTATTTCATCAAAATCAAAAGAACTAAATCCAGGTGTATCTGCTAATAAACCGTCACATACCTCGATTAATTCGACGTGGCGTGTCGTATGTTTTCCACGCCCTAAGCTTTGTGAAATAACGCCCGTTTTTAAATTTAAATCTGGGATTAATGTATTTAGTAGTGTGGATTTCCCCACTCCAGATTGTCCTGCTAAAACAGATGATTTCCCTTTTAATATGGGCTGCAAGCGTTCAACTAATTCTTCCTCATCTTTATAGGTTTGCAGCACGGTATACCCCATGCTTTCATAATCTTCAATATAGCTTTGTAATTCCTCACGTTCATGCTCTTCTAGCAAATCCATCTTTGTTAAACAAATAATCGGATGGACATGAAATGACTCTAAAACAACTAAGAATCGATCCAGTAAAATGGTATTAAAATTAGGTTCTTTTACAGAAAAAACCAGAATACCTTGATCAATATTGGCAATCGGAGGGCGTACTAATTCATTTTGGCGATCCATAATTTTTTGAATGGTACCGTCTGACCCCTCTGTTTCCACTGTGTATTCTACAATGTCGCCAACGAGTGGGGATTCCCCGCGATTGCGAAATACCCCACGTCCTCGACATTGTATAAGCTGCTTTCCATCATATACATAATAATAACCGCTTAATGCTTTACGAATTTGGCCTTGCGCCATCCAATTCCCCCTTATTTAATATCATCATATCCCTTTTTTTCTTCAGCAATAATTTGCGAATCACGTATAATTTTATAGGCCGCTTCCTGCCCCTCTTCAATAACAAGCTGTATTTGGTATTGTGTATCAGCCGTGATCGTAAATTCCTTAAATGTTTCTAGTATAGAATGGTTTTTATCTTGAATATCAATTCGAATGGTTTGCTCCATACCTTCCTCTTTTGGCTCATATGGAATTTCCACAGTTTTCACCCAAGTTTTAACAGGTTTTTCAGCGGGTCCTTTACTTAAAACAACAGCTATTGTAGAGCCTGCTTCAACTTCTGCCCCTTCTTTTGTCAATTGTGAAATAACACTTCCAGCCGGTACTGTTTCATCAAAGTCTTCACGAGCAACACGCCATTTTAATCCTTTTCTACTTACATAGTCATCCATTTGAGCCTTCGTATAATTCACAACATTATCTACAGTCACCATTTTTACACCTGCGCTTACCGTAAATTTCATCGATGTATCTTTAGCGATTACCTCTTCTTGTGGTTGCGGCTCTTGTTCAATAATTTGTCCTTCTGGCGCTGTTGAATGCACGAAGCTAATTTGTGACTCTAAAAATTTATCCTTTAACATTGATTCGACTTGGCTGATTTGCTGCCCTCTATAATCATCCACTTTCGTCATTTCCACTCCAAGACTAACGACTAAGTCTACTTCCGTACCTTCTACACGCTCTGTCCCCTCCGAAGGGTCTGTTTCAATAACTTTATCCTTTTCAACGTTCTCATCAAAACGCTCCTGATGTTCACCAACAATAAAACCTTCAGCCTCTAATTTCTTAGTAGCTTCCTCAATTGTCAAATTAGTTACACTAGGTATAGGAATCCTTTTCGGACTAAATACATCTGTTGCAAATATCAGGAATAGAAGAATGGCAATGGCTGCTATTACTAATCCAGCGACATATATTGGCCATTTTTTCTTTTTCTTTACAGGCGCTGATGTCTCAACTGGCTTCTTAACTTCTGGTTTAGGCTTTACTTGCGTAATTGGTTCGATCGCTCTTGTCTTCGTTAAATCTTCATCTTTACGTACAACTGACTCTTTTATAATGGGAATTGCCTTTGTAACATCATCATCTACAGGTATGACAAATTTTGGTTCGTTGATACGATTTGGCGATAAAACTGTCTCTAAATCCTCTTGCATTTCCTCAACAGTTGAATATCGGTGCGATGCGTCTTTTGCAGTAGCCTTCAGCACAACATTTTCCAAGCTTTGTGGAATCGTAGCATCGAATGCGCGAACTGACGGTGTCTCCGCTTGTAAATGCTTAAGCGCAATCGAAACAGCTGATTCTCCTGAAAACGGTAATTCCCCTGTTAATAATTCATACAAAACAATCCCAAGTGCATAAATATCAGATTTATTTGTTGCTGTACCGCCACGAGCCTGCTCTGGTGACAAATAATGCACAGTTCCAAGCACGGAGTTTGTTTGTGTGAATGACGTTGCACTAAGCGTCATCGCGATGCCAAAATCAGTTACTTTCACATCGCCCTCAGCATCCATTAAAATATTTTGAGGTTTAATATCACGATGAATAATATGATTTTCATGAGCATTGGCAATTGCAGATGTTAACTGCTTCATAATATGCACACTTCTGGCAGGAGAAATTGGTGCAAATTCCTGTATGTACTGCTTTAATGTTTTTCCTTGGACATACTCCATTACAATATAATGTAGATCACCATCATCACCTACATCATAAACACTAACAATATTTGGATGTGTAAGACTTGTAGCAGAAAGTGCCTCACGTTGAAAACGTCGATGTAATTCATCCTCATTGGTAAAATCATAGCGCAATATTTTTATCGCTACATCACGGTTTAAAATCATGTCATGCGCCAAATAAACATTGGACATACCACCGCCACCAATGAGCTCTTTAACTTTATAGCGGTCACTAATTCGTTTGCCTACAAACATACTTACACCTCCTCATCTTGCCTTGTGAGTAGCACGAGGGAGATATTGTCTTCCCCCCCGCTTGCATTTGCTAATTCCACAAGTTTCCGTCCTTTTTCTTCTATTGAATCTGGATACGTAATAATTGATGCCATTTCATACACGGTTAGTTTATTGCTTAAACCGTCAGAGCAAATGAGTAAATACGATTCTGATGCTAAATCAACTTCATAAAAGTCAGGTTCAATCGTTTCTTCTGTACCAACAGCTTTTAAGATGAAATTTTTCTTTGGATGTGTCAACGCTTCCTCTTCACTTATTTCACCATTTTCAACGAGAACATTTACATATGAGTGATCTCTTGTTATTTGTTGTGCACCATCATCAAAGAAATAATACACACGACTATCGCCAACATGTGCGATAAAGCAATGATTATCTTCAATTAACACCGCAATAAACGTCGTGCCCATTCCTTTACAGTCTTCATGTGATAAAGAATAGTCATATATATTTTTATTTAATTGCTTAACTGCTTGTAATAACCATTCTTTTTTTGATGTTGTTGATGCAAAATGATGTGCCTCTGCCTGTAAAAAAACGGATTCTATCTGTTTCATTGCCATATCACTTGCTACATCGCCAGCATTATGACCTCCCATGCCGTCCGCTACAAGTGCAAGTGCAAGCCCGTCTGGACGTTTAAAAAAAGCCGCACGGTCTTCATTAATTGCTCTTTTTAACCCAATATCACTTTCGACTGTGTATTTCAACACTGGTCACCTCGTCTCTTCAGATCTCTCTTGCGCACGTAACTGTCCACACGCAGCTGCAATATCTGAACCTTGCTCTCGGCGGATCGTTACGTTTATACCATTTTTCTTTAAAGTTTTTTCAAAGGCAAAAATTTGACTACGAGATGTGCGAACATAATCACGTTCTGGTACGTAGTTTACAGGAATTAAGTTCACGTGGCATTTAATTCCTTTTATTAATGCAGATAATTCTTCAGCAACTTCAACTGAATCATTTTCACCAGACATTAAACCATACTCAAAAGTTACACGTCGGCCAGTTTTTTTAGTATAGTAACGGACAGCTTCCATTAATTCATCCAATTTGTAAGCACGTGCAATTGGCATTAGTTTTTGACGAGCCTCTTGGTTTGGTGCGTGCAAGGATACTGCGAAGTTGATTTGTAACTGTTCATCAGCAAATTGATAAATTTTCGGAACAATCCCCGATGTCGATACAGTGATGTGACGAGCACCAATGTTTAACCCTTTTTCATGATTGATGACTTTTAAGAAGTTCATCATTGCATCATAATTATCGAAAGGTTCTCCAATACCCATAATGACGATATGTGATACACGCTCGCCCACTTCATCTAAAGTTTGTTGTACTTTGACAACTTGCTCTACGATTTCCCCTGCTAGTAAGTGACGTTTTAATCCACCTAAAGTTGACGCACAAAACGTACAGCCAATTCGGCAGCCTACTTGTGTCGTCACACAAATAGAGTTCCCGTATTCATGACGCATTAATACAGTTTCAATAGAATAGCCGTCTTGTAATTGGAATAAAAACTTGATAGTACCATCTTTTGATTCCTGTTGAATAATTGTTGACAATGTCGTCAATACAAAACTTGCTTCAAGCTTGTCACGTAATCCTTTTGAAAGGTTAGACATTTCATCAAATGTTTTTACACGTTTATTATAAAGCCAATCAAAAATTTGTGCTGCACGGAATGGTTTTTCACCATTTCCCTTTAACCATTCTTCTAACTGTTCCGGCTGTAATGAGTATACCGATTCCTTTAAATTTGGTTTTTCTTTTTTCGCGCGTTGTACAGGCTTGTCTTCTGCTTCCTCAACTAAGTCGCTAATGCGCTCATTAAATTTCTCTTGATCCACCATTAGTTGGATTCTCCTTTTTTACGAAAGGCGGCAACGAAGAAACCGTCACTGCCAAAGTCTTGTGGAAAGACTTGAAGCATGCCATTTGCTTGCTTTTCCGCTAATTTTGTTGGTAAAGATTCTAGTTGTATAGCTTCCATTTCTGGATGCGTAGTTAAAAAGGCTTCTACAGTGCCTTCATTTTCTTTTTTATCGACTGTACATGTACTGTACACAAGCTTGCCACCAATTTTCAATACTTTTGTTGCAGCATTTAATAGCGCCAATTGTATCTTTTGGAGGTTTTCTAAATCTTCTTCTCGTTTTGTATATTTAATATCTGGCTTGCGGCGCATGACACCTAAACCACTACAAGGTGCATCGACTAAAATAGCGTCGAAAGATTCTAGTTGTAGAAAATCAGGTGCTTTACGTCCGTCAATCGGTGCAGTCTCTACTATATCAATCCCTAGACGATCAGTATTATGGTCGATTAAATCTAATTTATGAGGGTGAAGGTCGGTCGCTAAAATCGAACCTTCATTTTTCATAATTTCAGCTATATGTGTTGTCTTTCCACCTGGAGCTGCACACATATCTAAGACACGCATGCCAGAGGATGGATTCAAAACTTTTGCTGGAATCATTGAGCTTTCATCCTGAATGGTAATAAGCCCTTCTTGGAATGCCTTTGTTCGAGCTGGCTGACCATTTGTTACATGTAAGCATTCAGGCATCATATCGCTTTTTTTCGCTGTTAAGCCTTCCGCTTCTATGCTAGCAATCGCTTGATCAACGCTCACTTTTGTCGTATTTACACGTACAGTTTGTACTGGAGGCACATTATTTTCATGTAACATTTCAGATGCTATTTCAATACCATAATTCTCGACAAAACGTTGCACTAACCACTCCGGATGACTCGTTTCAATGACCAGACGCTCGATCGGATCTTTAATCTCATCAGTAGAAGCCACACCCTGACGTAAAATAGAGCGTAAAATACCGTTAACCATTGAAGCTATACCTTTGTGACCTCGTCGCTTGGCAATTTCTACAGCTTCATTCACCGCTGCATGTGGTGGTATACGAGTTAAATAATGCATTTGATATAAAGATAAACGTAAAAGCCAGCGCACCCAATGATCTACTGAACCACGAATAAATGGCTCTAAATAGTAGTCAAGTGTCATTTTAAATTGTAAAGTGCCGTACGTAATTTCTGTTAAAAGCGCACGATCCTTCGCTTCAATTTTATGGCGCTTTATCGTTTCATTTAAAAGTAAATTACTATAGGCTTGATTTTTATCCACTGCTAACAAAATAGAAAGTGCAGCATCACGCACATTTCCATCCCAAATTACTACGCTTTTTTTACTCATTTAAATTGGTCCCCAATCTGTAATTTAGAACCTGTACCACGCAAATATTCCTCTGCTGTCATGCGTTTTTTACCAGCTGGTTGCACATCATACAGGGCAAGTGTTGTTCCATTTCCTGCCGCTACTTCAAAATGATCCTTTGAAATCACAACGACCGTACCAGGAATAGTATCATGTTTTGCGTTACCAACCTTCGCCCACCAAATTTTAAAGTTCCCATCTTCAAATGTTGTATAGGCAACTGGCCATGGATGAAGACCACGTACTTGATTGTATAAAGTTGTAGCATCGTTTGCCCAGTCGATTTGTTCCTGTTCACGTGAAATATTGCTTGCAAAGGTTACTTGTGCTTCATCTTGCACAATACGACTATTTGTTCCATTTATAATAGAAGGAAGTGTATCTTTTAATAATTCACTGCCCACAGCACTTAGCTTATCAAATAGCAACCCCGTATAATCATCCTTTTCAATTGGGATAGCCTTTTGGGAAATGATATCACCAGCATCGAGCTTTTGCTCCATATACATAATCGTTACACCTGTCTCTTTTTCACCATCCATAATGGCTTGATGAATAGGTGCTCCACCGCGATATTTCGGTAAAAGTGACGCATGGACGTTAATGCAACCAAGCGGTGGTGCATCTAACAATTCTTTCGGCAAAATTTGGCCAAAAGCTGCTGTTACGATTAGGTCAGGCTGTAAATCAATAATTTGTTGTAATTCCTCTGAACCACGTAGCTTTTCAGGCTGAATAACGTGTAAACCTAATTCTAAAGCTGCTGCCTTAACAGGTGGCGGTGTTAGCACACGCTTACGCCCAACTGGACGATCTGGCTGAGTAACTACCGCTTTAATATCATAGCCTTCATGATGTAGCATACGCAAAATTGGCGCGGAGAAATCAGGTGTTCCCATAAAAATTATTGAAGTCATGTTATTCCTCCTCTTCAGCGTACATTGCTTCAAGCTCTTCTTCAGTTAGAATACGTTTGATTTTTGAATCAAATAGCACGCCATCTAAATGATCGATTTCATGTAAAATTGCTCGTGCATCAAAGCCTCCCGCTTCTAGCTCATATACACGTCCTTCACGGTCACACGCTTCAATTTTTACATAGTCAGGTCGTTCAACCTCACCGTATAATCCCGGGAAGCTTAAGCATCCCTCAATATCTACTTCAGCTCCATCCGTTACAATAACAGTCGGATTAATCATTTCTAAAATATCTCGTTCCTCGCCAAGCTCAACAATTGCAACGCGTAAGCCTACATCTATTTGTGGTGCTGCAATACCAACACCATCATATTCAACCATTGTGTCATATAAATCATCTAGTAAAGCAATAATTTCTTCATTAATTTCTGTTACTTCCGCACACGGTGTTGATAATACCTTTGCTGGATGTTCAACAACTTTTTTAATTGCCATATTCTATTCCTCATTTCTATATTTAAGGCATATACCTTGTCTAATTGTAACGCCACATCATAATCTAACTAGTTCATTTAAAAATGTCATCCCTGACTTTTGGTGATGAACTATTTTATATAGTTGACGGATCTAAATCTACCGTCATTAATATACCCTGTTTAATCCATTCCGCTCGATACATCGCTAGCAGGCGCTGTAATACAGGAATTAGATTTGGTTCAATTTTATATTTTATCAAACATTGATAGCGATATCTATTTTGGAGACGACTAATACTTGCTGTTGTTGGACCAATAATGGCAACCTGGTTTGATAAGTTTCCCCTGAGCCAATCTGCCGCTCGTCCAGCATACTCTGCAGCCATCATGACATCTTCATGAGATATTTGAACAAGCGCTACAAAATAATACGGTGGGTAGCCTGAGCGACGGCGTAAAAACATTTCACGTTCGTAAAACGGCTCGTAATCTTGTATTTTTGCCAATTCAATCGCATAATGCTCTGGCGTATATGATTGAATAATAACCTCACCACGCTTTTCATGACGGCCAGCTCTACCACTAACCTGCGTTAATAATTGGAATGTACGCTCCGCTGCACGGTAATCGGGTAGATGCAGAGATGTATCAGCACTAAGGACACCAACAAGCGTGATATTAGGAAAATCAAGGCCTTTAGCAATCATTTGCGTCCCGAGCAAAATATCTGCTTGTCCTTCCCCAAATGCCTGCAAAATTTCTTCATGTGCACCTTTTTGCTTTGTTGTATCAACATCCATCCGCAAAACCCTTGCCTCAGGAAATAGCTTATAAATTTCTTCCTCGACTTTTTGAGTTCCTGTACCAAAATAGCGAATATGCTCACTCTGACATTGTGGACATATTTGTGGAACACGTTCCTCATAACCACAATAATGACATTTTAATTTCTCTGTTGTTCGATGATATGTTAACGAGATGTCACAATTTGGACATTGCACAACCGTCCCACAATCACGACAAAGCACAAAAGAAGAATAGCCACGACGATTTAAAAACATCACCATCTGTTCTTTTTTCTCAAGTCTTACACGTATAGCATCAATAAGTTGCTCCGAAAACATAGAACGATTCCCTTTTTGAAGTTCTTCTCGCATATCGGCAATAAAAACAGTTGGTAACGGTTGATGCAAAGCACGTTGCTTTAAGGATAGCAAACTATATACACCCTTCTTTGCTCTCGCAAATGATTCAAGTGCAGGCGTTGCACTACCTAATATAACAGGGCATTTGTAAAATTCACTTCGCCATATCGCTACATCTCTAGCATGATAACGTGGTGAATCTTCTTGCTTATATGTTGATTCATGCTCTTCATCTAAAATAATAAGCCCTATATTTGTAAAAGGTGCGAAAATTGCTGAACGAGCTCCAACAACAACGCTCACCTTCCCTTGCTGAATTTTACGCCATTCGTCATACTTTTCGCCGACAGATAACCCACTATGCATCACGGCAACCATCTCACCAAAACGACTACGGAAACGTTCCGTCATTTGTGGTGTTAATGATATTTCAGGCACTAGCATAATGGCTTCCTTACCTTCATCTAACACCTTTTGTATTGCTTGCAAATAGATCTCCGTTTTACCACTTCCAGTAACGCCGTGAAGTAAAAAAGTTTTCGCTGTCTGTTCTTCCATCGATCCAACAATTGCCTTTAGAGCTACGTGTTGCTCATCCGTCAACTGTAAAGATTGTGTACGGGAAACCTCTCTCGTAAAGGGGTCACGATACACCTCTTCTTGTATAAAATGAGCGGCTCCTTTTTCAATAACTGACTGTAATACCGCGGAAGATGCACCTGTTTCCTCATAGATTTTCTGTGGCAAAAGGACCTCTCCAAGATGTCTGCCCATCCATTCAATTAGCTGGCGTTGTTTAGCTGCTCTCGCAGCACCTTCCATTGCTTTGGAGATATCTTGCTGCTTATCTGAAATTTTGACCATCCGTATTTCTTTCACATTGCCTTGCTGCTTCACAACATTTTCAATTTTTACAATTTTATTAGTGATAAGCTGTTTTAATAATGGAAGTAATTCTGAACGCTCGAACTCTTTGAAATTAGCCTGTTGTCGCTTACCGAAAATAGCCTTAGCCTCTTCCGGTAAAGCATCTTTGTCCTCTTGCATCATGATGATTTTTTCATACTTCGCTCGAAGCGCTGATGGAAGCATGACCTGCAAGGCATCAATTTCATAGCAAATCGTTTCGTTTTTCAGCCACTTTGCCATTGATAGCATTTCTTCCGTTAGCACAGGCTCTATATCTAAAATTTGCGCAATTAATTTTAATTTGTTAGATGGTACATCTGTGTTATTTTTTAATCCGACCACAAAGCCTAGCACATTTCTTGGTCCAAACGGTACTTTTACACGACAGCCCATTTCTATAATATTTACCCATTCTGTAGGTACTTCATAGTCAAATGGACGATCTACATGGTATGTCGAAACATCCACTATAACTTCTGCAATCAAAAAACTCATTGCTTCTCACCATCTAAAACATATGTCCAAAATGCTTTAGAAAACTGCGTGGCATCTGTCGTATCCCAAAATTGACCATTTACTTCTGCTGTGTCACTAAAATCAATCCACGTGTCAGATACGATTGTTAACATTTGATCCCCAATAACTTTTTGTCCAAAGGTTATAGTAGTCTTTCCTTCTACGGATAATATCGGTGCCCCTTCAATTGTAGGCGTATTTGCAGCATGAATAAAATATGCAGATGGATACTGTTTTTGATAATCCTCAAGTTGTTCAAAAAGCTTATGCACATTTGCTTCTTTCTCATTTATCAGGATAACATTTGCGCCAAGTTTTTTTGCTTCTTCTGCTATTGCTTGACCAATTCTACCATTCGCTTGTGTACTAATAACATGGTGCTCGTCCAATGGTACATAAAATGCTCCAGCTGTGACCACTACCGTTTTACCAGCTAGTCGCTTGGCCTTCTCTGAAAAAAATTCTTGCACAATCGCCGTTATTTTTTCTGGCTCCTCTAAACGACCTTTACCAACATAGCCACATGCCAAAAATCCTTCCGAAGGCTCAATAAATTGATAGCCATCAGATTTTAACTGAGCCAAATTTCGTTTTACCGCTGGATGGTCATACATATGTACATTCATCGCTGGTGCAAGCCATACAGGGGCAGTTGTTGCAAGCAATGTCGTCGTTACCATATCATCTGCAATGCCATTCGCCAGTTTCCCGATGACATTTGCAGTAGCTGGTGCAACTAAAATTAAATCTGCCCAATCGGCCAAATCAATATGGGCAATAACACTCGAATCCTTTTCATCAAAAGTATCGAAAAAAACATCATTTTTGGACATAACTTGAAAGCTCAGCGGATTCACAAATTGTCTTGCTGATGCTGTCATGATAACCTTTACATTTGCCCCTGCCTGAGATAGCTTGCTAACTAGAGCGACAGCCTTATAAACCGCTATACCACCTGAAACACAAAGTAAAATATTTTTATTCATGCACAATCGTCCTTTCAAATGATAAGCTCCCAAAGGAAAATTCCTCGGGAGCTCTCGACATTCTGTATAATCAAAAATCCACTGCTGACGATCAATTATGCCTCGGCATAATTGTGTTTGAACATCTGCTGAAAAGTAGCTTAAATCGGCATTTATCTCACCACCTAGAGAGGTGGGAAACTTCTGTACCTGTCGCTACGCTTTCGGTACAAAAGACTTTTGCTGAAAGAAGTTAACATTAATTTGGCAACAGCTTATTTATCAATGTTAGATTTCGTCTTCGTATACAGTTGACTCATCCTGTGACACTTTCGTAAGTACACCCGCTGCTACTTCTTCAAGTGCTTTCCCTACGTATTTATAAGAAACATACTTGTGTAAGCGTTCAGTGCCTTCTTCTTCTTGCATTTGACGAGCACGTTTAGATGCTAGACTTACTAATGAATATTTTGAATCGATTTCTTTTTTTAATCTATCTACTGATGGGTATAACATAGGTTTATTCTCCTCTCAACATTGACAAATATCTTTTTTCAACACGTTCTCTACGACAATGCTCGGCTTTAATAATCGCATTTATACGATCACAAGCATTTGTCACTTCATCATTTTCAACCACATAATCATATAGGCTCATCATTTCGAGCTCTTCACTTGCAGTTGCAATACGCTTTGCAATCACTTCTGCTGTTTCTGTCCCACGACCAACTAAACGGTCCTTTAGTTCTGTTAAGCTTGGTGGGGCTAAGAAAATAAATAATGCATCTGGTGCCTTTTTACGGATTTGTGCAGCACCCTGCACTTCGATTTCTAAAAACACATCACGTCCTGCATCAAGTGTTTCATTTACATAGGCTAACGGTGTTCCGTAATAATTGCCTACAAATTCAGCATGCTCCAATAAACCACCATGATCAATTAACGTTTCAAATTCTTCACGTGTCTTGAAAAAATAGTCTACACCATCTACTTCACCTTCGCGAGGATTTCGTGTTGTCATCGAGATGGAATACTCATAATTCGTATTCGGCTGAGAAAATAATTCTTTACGCACTGTCCCTTTACCTACACCAGATGGGCCAGACAGAACAATTAATAATCCACGTTCTTTTATCATTTTTTCTCTATATCTCCCTTAATTTATAACAGATACATGCGAGCTATTCGATATTTTGAACTTGCTCACGCATCTTTTCTAAAATTGTTTTCGCCTGAACCACTGCAATGGCCGCCTCTGTAGATTGATTTTTTGAACCAATCGTATTGATCTCACGGTGTATTTCTTGCATTAAAAAGTCTAGTTTACGGCCAACCGAAATCGTTTCTTGTAACGTTTCTTTCAGTTGATGAAAGTGACTATCTAATCGGTCCAATTCTTCGGTGATGTCCACACGTTCTGCAAATATCGCTACTTCTGCAAGTAGGCGATCTTCTAACAACGCTCCATCCGCCACTTCAGAAATTCGTTCTAATAATCGTGTACGATATTTTTCAACAGCAAGAGAGGAGCATGAACGAATCTGTTTCACTTGTTCCATTAACTGTTCTTTAAATTGTACAACAACATCTTGTAATTCTCGCCCTTCACGCTCACGCATTTGAATCAACTGCTCAATTGCTTGCGTAATAGCCTTTTCAACAGCCAAAAGTAAATCCTCAGGTGTAAGCTGCGGTTTTTCCTGTACAAGTGCTTGTTCAAGCGATAGTAGCTCTTGCATCGTCCATTTTTCTTCTAGTGGTACTTTACTTGCTAATTGCTCTTTTGCCTTACGATACGCTTCAATTAATGACCAATTAATTTCAATAGTTTGCTCGACGTTATCTAAGTCCTTAACGTATACCATCACATCAATTTTGCCACGTGACAAAGCTTGTGAAATTAACTTCTTTGCAAAAATTTCTGCTTCAAGCCATTCTTTCGGAAATTTTGCATGAATTTCTAAAAAACGATGGTTGACCGAGCGCATTTCTACGGTTAATTGAAAGTCTTTTGTTGTTGTGACACCTCTGCCAAAACCAGTCATACTACGCACCAAGGTTCGTCACACCTTTCTTTGCATACTGGGATTATTATAACATAAGCTCTGTCATTTATGACGTCTCTCCGCAAAAAATTAGATAGAGCAATAATTCTACCACAATTGAAGCTATATTTTAATATTCACCTAAAAAATGCTATGATAAACATAAGAAAAGTGCATTTGTGCTACTTAGACACTAACCTTGTGTAACAATGCACCATTAAAATATTAAAAAGACGAAAGTACCAAGATGCTTTATATTCTTGGGAAGAGGAATTCATATGGCATTTGATGGCTTATTTACTTATGCAATGACGGCTGACCTACAACAATTAGTAACAGGTCGGATCACTAAAATACATCAACCAAACGCTCAGGAGGTTGTTCTACATATTCGTGCGAACGGAAGCAATCACAAATTACTTTTTTCAATTCATTCTTCTTACGCACGTGTCCATCTTACTGAGCAGTCTATCGAGAATCCAGCAGAACCCCCTATGTTTTGTATGCTGTTGCGCAAGCATATAGAGGGCGGTTTTATTTCTTCTATTAAACAGCATGATTTTGATCGCATTATAATAGTAGAAATTCACAGTAAAAATGAAATAGGAGACCCTATTGTCAGGGAGTTGCATGCTGAAATTATGGGCCGTCACAGTAATCTGTTGTTAATAGATAAGGAGCAGGGAAAAATAGTCGACAGCTTAAAGCATTTGCCGCCTTCTGTGAATAGTTTTCGAACAGTGTTACCTGGTCAACCTTATATCGCGCCGCCTGCCCAAAATAAATGGCATCCTTTAGCAGTTACGGACGAACAGCTTACTAGTTTTTTCTCTGAACAAAAAACCGCTAAGGAAATTGTTGCGCAATTTGTCGGCTTCTCACCCAATCATGCAGAAGAATTATTGTTCCGTTTAACAGATGCAGATGATCAAGTAAATTGCTTTAAAAATTTTATTTCTTCCTTTAATAATGGTGGAACGGAGCCAATGTATGTCATCGCTAATAATAAAACTTACTTCTCACCAATCGCTCTAACACATTTACAAGGAGATGTAACGATTTATCCAAATGTACACGAGCTGCTTGACCGCGTATTTTTTGCACGAGCAGAGCGAGATCGCGTCAAACAGCAGGCAGGTGATTTAGAGCGATGGTTACAAAATGAAATTGATAAGCTTACATTAAAAACTAAAAAGTTAAATAAAGACTACGAACGTGCATCTAAACTTGATCAGTTCCAATTATATGGAGAATTACTGATGGCAAATATTTACTCGTTCGAAAAAGGTGTAAAGGAAGTAACTGTCGTTAACTACTATAGTGAGACTGGTGAAGACGAAATCACCATTCCAGTGAGCGAACGTAAAACACCGATTGAAAATGCTCAAAGTTATTACACAAAATATACAAAGGCAAAAAATGCCCTTATTATGGTTCAAGAACAGCTAGAAAAAACGAAGGAAGAAATAGCATATTTTGAAATGCTTGCTCAGCAAGTTCAACAAGCTGCCCCTGGGGATATAGAAGAAATTCGTGAAGAATTAGCAGAGCAAGGTTATTTAAAATTACGTCATGCAAGAAAAAAGAAAAAGCAAGTGAAGCCTGAGCCTGAACGCTATGTCTCTTCTACAGGTGTAGCCATCTCAGTTGGGAAAAATAACAAGCAAAATGACATGCTTACATTTAAAATGGCTAAACGTACAGATATTTGGCTACATACAAAGGATATTCCAGGCTCTCATGTTGTCATTCATACGAGTGAACCAGACGATACAACATTACGAGAAGCTGCTACTCTTGCTGCCTATTTTTCAAAAGCAAGAGACTCTTCCTCTGTCCCAGTCGATTACACAGAAATACGTCAGGTAAAAAAGCCAAATGGCGCTAAACCTGGTTTTGTTATTTACTTTGAACAAAAAACTTTATACATCGATCCAGATGAAACTGTCATTTTACAGTTAAAAAAACAGTCTTAAAAGTGGGAATACGATATGAAATGTATCGTATTCCTTTTTTAGGATCATCACCATAACATTTGATTGATTTTCGTTCCGACTGAGCGCTTTCCTAGGGGCGTCCGATGAGTCGCCCAGTCTCCACTCCAATCAATCACCTCACATAGCGTATGTTTTCTGACCTGTCACTTAAACAAACTTCAGCAAATTTGTGCGAAAGCGGAGTGGCTGGATGTTCCAAAATGCCAATCGCTGATAAAATGCAATGAATCGCTGATAACATCGTGAAAATCGCTGATAAAATGCCGTGAATCGCTGATAACATCAAGAAAACCGCTGATAAAATGCTATGTATCGCTGATAAAAATGCCGAGCCCCCATCACCTCGACGGTCAACATCATATTGCCCTGGGCGGCTTCTCATTCACCCACCTGCAACTGCTTTACTGTTTATTTTTAAAAAGCCTTTTATATAGAAATCATAATATGGTAAAATCGACCATATATATAGAAGTTAAGTAAATTTTCTACTCATTAAGTTCTACTGACACAGTTTTTTAGTAATTATCTGTAGAAGCCTTCCTCCTAAGCAGGACAAATGATTTTCTCCATAAAACAGCAACATAAAAGTACTTAGAAGCATGTATGTTTTTCCATTTACATACATAAAATTCTGTTCGCATATAATTAATAATATATAGTGTTTTTTCATACATAGTTGTATATGCAAGCAATGTGTAAATTATTTCAAAAAAATATATTTAACGAAAATACAATACACTTTTTACTTAATAAATGTTCATTTTTTCAACATTTACTCTATTTCTTCTTTTTTCTCTTTTATACTAAATAACCTTAGATAAATACAAAACAAGATTCCTATATATCATTAATAGCTAAAAATATTCATTCTTCGCAATTAGAAATTACAAAAAAATACCTGAACTTGAAGCTAAATCACTCAGTTTTACAATGATTTTCTACAAATTCATGCAAATCTCTCAAAGTATCACACCCATGACTATTGAATCATTTTTCGAATAACAATAATGTTATCTAAAGAATATGAATTTTCGGTATAATAAATCATTTTTTTATTTTTATTTTATTTTTGATATTCAGAACAAATAATTATCAAATTTTTATCATCATATTACTTTCACACACTAAAGTGATGAATCGAAAAAAATTATTATTCTATTAGATGTCAGATAATACTATATAAATTTGAATCTTTTTTATTTTGTGCAAATGATTTTTTTGGTATATTAAATAAGAGCTTCACAAAAGGCTTAAAAATTGTATAAGGGGGATTCACATGAATAAAAACAAAAAGTTTTTATTATTAACAGTCCTTGCAGTCTTTTCATTAGTACTAGCTGCATGTGGCTTCGGTGGAGATTCGTCTGAAAAATCAAAAGACGAAGGCAAAGATTCTGGTTCATCTGGAAAAGCTTCTCAAGAGTTAGATCTAGTAGTTGCTTCCGAACCACCATCACTACATCCACAATTAGCAACAGATTCAACTTCTAGTGTTATTCTTAAAAACATCTTTGAAGGATTAACAACACTAGACGATGATGCAAAACCAGTTCCAGCAGCTGCTGAAAGCTGGGAAATTAGCGATGATAAATTAACGTATACTTTCAAACTACGTGATGCTAAATGGTCAAATGGTGATCCAGTAGTTGCTGGTGACTTTGAATATGCGTGGAAATTTGCATTAAACCCTGATAATCTATCTGAATATGCTTCAATCCTTTATCCTATTAAAGGTGCTCAAGCTTACAATTTAGGTGAAGGCTCTGTTGATGCTGTAGGCATTAAAGCTCAAGACGAAAAAACTTTAGTAGTTACTTTAGAAAATCCAACACCTTACTTCTTAGAATTAACAGCATTTAAAACATATGCACCGTTAAATCAAAAAGTTGTTGAAGGCAAAGAAAACTGGTACGCAGATGCTGGTGAAGACTATGTAACAAACGGTCCTTTCACTTTAGCTGATTGGCAACACAATGCTACAGTTGTATTAGAGAAAAATGCAAATTACTGGGATGCTGATAAAGTATCTTTAGAAACTGTAAATATTGACATGGTAGAATCTGAAGCAACTGCAGCTACAATGTACAAAAATGGAGAAATCGACTACCTTGGAGCACCATTCCAATCTGTAGCTCTTGACTCAATTGATGAATTTAAAGAATCTAAAGTATTAAATATTGCTGACCAAGCTTCTGTTTATTGGTACAAATTCAATACAAAAGATAAAATCACTGGAAACGCTAACATCCGTAAAGCGTTAACATTAGCAATTGACCGTCAAGGATTAATTGACAACGTTACTAAAGGTGAACAAAAACCTGCATTAGGTATGGTTCCTATCACAGTTCAAGGCTTTGAAGAAGACCGCGGTTACTTCAAAGACAACGATATCGAAGGTGCTAAAGCAGCACTTGAAGCAGGTATGAAAGAACTTGGCATTAAAGATCCAAAAGACATTAAAATTAACGTTTCATTCAACACAAGTGAAGCACACGCTGCTATCGCTCAATTTATCCAAGAGGGCTGGACTAAAAACCTTGGTATTACAGTAGGTCTTGATAACTCTGAATGGCAAGTATATTTAGAAAAACTTAACCAAGCAGACTTCCAAGTTGGACGTATGGGCTGGATTGGTGACTACAATGATGCTTATACATTCTTAGAAATGTATGATACTGCTGCAAACGGTAACAACGATACTGGCTGGGAAAATGCTGAGTACAAAAAATTATTAGCTCAATCTAATAAGGAAACAGATCCTGCTAAACGTATTGAACTTCTAAAACAAGCAGAAAAAGTTGCTGTTTCAGAATTCCCAGTTGCACCTATCTACTACTACACGAACCTTTCTGTAGTACATGATAACGTGAAAAACATGAAAGCAGATAAACTTGGTAACATCCAACTTAAAGACGTTGTAGTAGAAGAAAAATAGTCTAATTCATATCGCTTATTTAGCTCTACAGCGAAGAGCTGCCTCGTAGCCACTTCGGCGCGAGTCAGCTCTTTTTAAAATACGAAGGCATATATTTGTCTGAAAATTGACAAATAGAAGGAGGAGTTTCATGTGATTAAATATATTTTGAAAAGGCTGATGTATATACTTCTCGCGCTTTTCGTCATCGTAACGGTTACGTTTTTCTTAATGCGTCTCGCTCCGGGTAGTCCTTTTGCGAGTGAACGTAATTTCCCCCCTCAAATTGAGGAAAAGTTAAACGAAACGTATGGATTAAATAACCCTTGGTATATTCAGTACAAAGATTATTTAATCGATACGGCCACTTTCAATTTCGGTGAGTCAATGAAATATAAAGCGCGTTCTACAAATGATATGATCAAAGAAAGTTTCCCTGTTTCTTTAACATTAGGGATTGAAGCTATGCTATTGGCAGTTGGATTCGGTATTTTAATAGGCGTAGTTTCCGCGCTTTATCATAATAAGTTCCCGGATTATTTGGCAACGTCCTTTGCGGTGCTAGGTATTTCAGTACCTTCATTTATTTTAGCGGGTTTAATGCAGTATTTCTTATCCTACAAACTAGGCTTGTTCCCGGTAAGTGGATGGAAAGGCTTTATTTATAGTATATTGCCGGCTCTTGCAATCGCTTTCAGCCACATGGGCTTTATCGCAAAATTAACACGTTCAAGTATGCTTGAACAAAATAATAGTGATTATGTAAAAATGGCACGTGCAAAAGGACTTGGTAAATGGACAATCGTCTTCCGTCATACTTTACGTAACGCTCTACTTCCAGTGGTGACATACTTAGGTCCTTTAACTGCAGGTGTTGTAACAGGTAGTTTCATAGTTGAACAAATTTTTGCTATCCCAGGACTAGGTAAACACTTTGTACAAAGTATTACAAACCGTGACTATACAGTAATCATGGGTACGACTGTGTTCTATTCCATCATCCTTTTATTTGCAGTATTAATCGTTGATATTCTATATAGTGTGATTGATCCGCGAATTAAACTGAAAGGAGCGAAAAAATAATGACACAGCAACAAATTGAAAAAGATAAGTTTAAAATTGTCGGTGGTAATCATGAAGCAACGGAAAAATTAGCTGATAAATCAGTCTCCTTTTGGAAGGAAGTATTTCTCCGTTTCTCTCATAACAAAATGGCCATCCTCGGGATAATCATTTTAATTATTATTATTTTAATGGCTACTTTCGTGCCTATGTTCTCTCAATATAAAGCAAGTGATCAACTTGGTGTGTATAATGCCCCACCATCTGCTGAATTTTGGTTCGGAACTGATGATTTAGGCCGTGATATTTTCGTTCGTATTTGGGAAGGTGCACGTATTTCATTATTCATCGGAATCGCTGCAGCTATCATCGACTTAATTATTGGTGTTATTTGGGGAAGTATTTCTGGTTTAGCTGGTGGACGCGTTGATAATATTATGATGCGTATTGCCGATGTTTTAACAGCTGTACCTTACCTATTAGTAGTAATCGTACTATTAGTTGTTATGCAGCCTGGTTTAGTTCCTATGATTATCGCACTTTCAATTACGGGTTGGATTAACATGGCTCGTATTGTACGTGGTGAAGTATTATCGATTAAAAATCAAGAATATGTTCTAGCTGCTCGTACTTTAGGTGCTAGCACTGGTCACCTAATTATTAAACATTTAGTTCCTAACGCACTTGGAGCGATTTTAGTAACGATGACATTAACAATTCCATCTGCGATCTTTACAGAATCATTCCTAAGTTATCTTGGCCTTGGGGTTCCTGCTCCAACAGCTTCTTGGGGTACAATGGCTTCTGAAGGGAATAAAGCGATTGGTAATGCTCCATGGCGTTTGATTTTCCCAGCAGTGTTCATTTCACTTACAATCTTTGCATTTAACGCAGTTGGTGACGGCTTACGTGATGCATTAGATCCAAAACTACGTAAATAAGGAGGTGGCCGACAATGAGTAAAACTATTTTAGAAGTAAAAGATTTAAGAATAAACTTTAAAACGTATGCAGGACTTGTTCACGCTGTTCGTGGCGTAAACTTTGACCTAAAAGAAGGTGAGACACTCGCAATCGTTGGTGAATCTGGTTCTGGTAAAAGTGTTACGAGTAACGCATTAATGAAACTAATTCCACAGCCACCTGGTATTTATGCGTCAGGACAAATTTTATTTAACGGCCGTGATTTAGTTCCGTTAAGCGATAAAGCAATGTCAAAAGTACGCGGAAATGAAATTGCTATGATTTTCCAAGACCCGATGACAAGTTTAAACCCAACTATGAAGGTCGGACGTCAAATAACCGAAGTTATTTTACAACATAAAAATGTATCTAAAGCTGATGCTAAAAAACGTGCAATCGAGCTATTAACTCAGGTAGGCATCCCCTTCCCTGAAAAACGTTTTAACCAATACCCGCATGAATTTTCAGGCGGTATGCGTCAACGTGTTGTTATTGCCATTGCACTTGCAGCTGATCCAAAGCTTCTAATTGCCGATGAGCCAACAACAGCATTAGACGTTACAATTCAAGCGCAAATTTTAGAGCTAATGAAAGAAATCCAAAAAAATTCGAAAACATCTATCATTTTCATTACTCACGATTTAGGTGTCGTTGCAAACGTTGCTGACCGAGTGGCAGTTATGTATGCAGGCCAAATCGTCGAATATGGTACTGTTAATGATATTTTCTATAATCCGAAACATCCATATACATGGGGTCTACTTGGTTCAATGCCAGACTTAGATAACGATACGGATGAGCTATTACGCACGATTCCTGGTTCACCACCGGATCTGATCAACCCTCCAAAGGGCGATGCGTTTGCTGCTCGTAATGAATTCGCAATGGCTATTGACTATGAACAAGAGCCTCCGATGTTCCAAGTAAGTGACACACACTTTGCTAAAACTTGGTTGTTGCATCCTGATGCGCCAAAAATTCCGCTTCCAGATGCAGTTGCTAAACGTATTGATGGCTATTTAGCAAAGGAGGCACAAGAAAATGACTAAATCGGGTGCAAAAAAAATTCTTGAAATCAAAAATTTAAAGCAGCATTTCGGTTCACCAAGTAACCCTATTAAAGCTGTCGACGGTATTAGCTTCGATGTATACGAAGGTGAAACGCTCGGTCTTGTAGGTGAATCGGGCTGCGGTAAGTCAACAACTGGTCGTTCCATTATTCGCCTGTATGACATTACAGATGGTGAAATTATTTTCGACGGCGAAAATGTTCATGGGAAAAAATCTAAAAAAGAATTAAAGAATTTTAATAGTCAAATGCAAATGATTTTCCAAGATCCATACGCTTCTTTAAACCCTCGTATGACAGCAGGTGAAATCATTGGTGAAGCCTTTGATATTCACGGTCTACACAAGGATAAAAAAGCACGTCGTGAAAAAATTAATCAACTACTAGAGGCTGTTGGCTTAAACAAAGAGCACGCAAACCGTTATGCACACGAATTCTCTGGTGGTCAACGTCAACGTATTGGGATTGCTCGTGCACTAAGCTTAGATCCTAAGTTTATTATCGCCGATGAGCCAATTTCAGCACTTGACGTATCGATTCAAGCACAAGTTGTTAACTTATTAAAACAGCTACAAAAAGAACGTGGTTTAACATATCTTTTCATTGCCCATGACTTATCAATGGTTAAGTACATCAGTGACCGTATTGCTGTTATGTACCGTGGTAAAATTATGGAAATCGGTAAAGCAGATGATATTTACAATCACCCTGTCCATCCGTATACAAAATCATTATTATCGGCAATTCCACTTCCTGATCCAATGTCAGAAAAACGCCGTCAACGTATTCCGTACAAGCATACAGAGGTTGACGATAGCGCAACATACCATGAAGTAGGCGATCAGCATTACGTTTATGGTACAGCGGATCTTGTGAAAACTTGGGTTGCTAATCGATAACTATCAGAACTCTCATTAACAGTATAAACGCTGTTGATGGGAGTTTTTTATTGCTTTAATGCTCTGCTACTTATATTCAACCAATAGTGTTAATTCAATAAAGTGAGATAATATGAAAAGAGTGTGGAAATGATTATCGCTGCTTTTGTCTTACTGCATTTATAGTAGGTCCCAGCGTCAAGGTTGTTTCTTATGCTAGTGTATATCCTCCAGCATTTGGTTTTAAGCCTTACAAAGACAGATCTTATCTACAAAGTAATTTCAGTCAACAACCTACATACAATCAGGCTGTTGTTTTGTATTATGATTGATATCATCTTTAATTTTCATTGATATATCAGATGTTAAATTGTATACAATATGTTGATTTAAATTTTTTACTATACCTATTCTTTTGGTACCTTTATTTTTAAAAAACAGCTTTTCTTGTGACAAGAAAAGCTGTTTTTTGATTTTAAACTATTTTAATGGTTGGTCAGCTACTAATTCTACTGTGTGAAGATTTTCAATAGAACCATTCTCATGAGCTGCATCGTAATTTTTCACACGTTTGTTTACTGGAATGATTTCCGTACGGAAGTACATTGGAATTGTCGTTGCTTGTTCGCTCATATATTCTTGCCATGTACGGAATGCTTTCGAACGATATTTTTCTTCCTTTGGTTTATCAGAATTCATATCTTCTAACGCTTTATCAGAATCGATATCTTCTAACATTGTAGTTAATTCGCTTGAAACGAAACGACTCATGTTAAACTCTGCACCCTCACTATATAGACCTATCGGAGATGGGTTTGTGCCTGTTCCCCACGCTGCCATAAACATATCGATTTCTGGATCATCAGCCTGTACTTTATCATAGAAGCTGTTGAATTCAATTAGACGACCAGTAGTTAATTCTACATTTAACCCAACATCTTTCCAGTTTTGGCGATAGTATTCAGCAATTGCTTCATCTGTATCTGAACCAGACATTGCTGCTAAACGAATAGTGAATTTTTTCCCGTCTTTATCTTCACGGATTCCGTCGCCATCTTTATCCTTATACCCAGCTTTATCTAATAATTCCTTAGCTTTTTCCGGATCATAGTGATAGCCCTCTAACGTATCATCATAGTAAGATGCAAACACTGGTGGAATTAATGAGTTTGCTCTTACACGTAGACCTTGATAGAATTTCTCTGTAACTGATTCAATATCCATCGCATAGCCAATCGCTTGACGTAAATTTACATCATTCATTTTTGACTTCTCATCAAAAATATTTTTACTACTCACTTTATCATATTTCCCTAATTTAAACCCTACATAAGAGTATGCTAACTCAGGACGACCTAAAAGCGATACATTTGAAAGATCTTTTACACCATCATATTGATTTGTTGGGAATGAAGTTGCTATATCATATTTCCCTGTTTTCATAGCTTCACCGATTGAAGTTGAAGGAACCACTTCGACAACTACCTTATCTAACTTTGGCTTGCCTTTAAAATAGTGTTCATTTGCTACAAATTGTACAGACTCACCATTAACAATTTTGTCATATTTAAATGCGCCAAGTGTTACAGGATTTTTACGAACTGCATCTGAAGAAATTAGATCTTTAACAGGGATTGACTCTAGCTGATGCTTCGGTGCTGCATACGCCCATAACCCATCCCCAATTGAATAAATAGCTGGTGACACTTTCTTGAACGTAATTTCAATTGATTTTTCGTCGATTTTTTTAATACCAGAAATTGTTTTTGCCTTTCCATCATGATATTCTTCTGCACCAACAATATTTTTGAAGTCGTCATCATAGCGTACTCCTTCGTAATCAGGATGACCTATAATTTCGTATGGGTAAATTAAGTCATCCGCCGTTAATGGTTTACCATCAGACCACTTAACGTCCCCTTGAATAGTAACCTTTGCTTTCTTGTTGTTAGCATCAACATCTAATTTTGCAATACCTGTATCTTTTATCTGAAAATCTCCATCCAATTCAAAAAGAACATTTGTTGCGTATGCCATAATTTCTGAATCGTATGCATCATCATATAATTCCCAAGAGAAAACTCCTTTGAAAGGCGTATCTGTTACAAGACCTACTTTTAAAGTACCACCTTTAATAGCATCCCCTTCATTTGTTACATCCATAGGAAGCGTGTTTGTATCCACTTTATTATCTTCTGTTTGTGCTGGTTTGTCTTTGTTACCATCATCCGTTTTAGCCGAATCTTTATCGGCATTATTGCAGGCTGCCAATACAAGCATCACTGCGAAAATAACGGATAGTATTAACCAATTTTTTTTCATAGTAAATCCTCCCCTTTATCCCATTCTTTGTTTTGCGTCAGCTGCACGACGAAGTGCTTGACCGACATAATTTATACCAAGCATCAAAATTAAAATTAATATTGATGCGGGCAACCATACCCACCACTTACTAGATAGTACTATTGGATTCGTTGCATAGCTTACGAGAGTTCCTAAGCTAGGTGTAGAAGGTGGTAAACCAAAGCCTAAAAATGATAGACCTGTCTCAATACCAACATTCCCTGCAAAATTTAATGTCAATTCTACAATTAGCAACGAGCTTAAATTTGGTAGTATCCCCTTAAACATGATAGCAAAATCGCTAGTACCCATTGTTTTTGAGGCACTCACATAATCACGGCGTCCTTCTGATAAAGCTTTACTGCGGACTAAACGTGCTGTCCCTATCCATTGGAAGGCACTTAATATTAATATCAACTCAGCAACACCGTATTTGGGAATAATTGTAACTAAAACAATTATAATCATTAAAGTTGGCAATGTCATGAGAAAATCGATGATACGCATAAATAAATTATCAATAAAGCCACCATAATAGCCCATTATTATGCCGAGCACGACTCCTATTGTATTGGCAATAAGCGTAATAGCGATCGCTATTAATATGGAGTTTTTCGCGCCGATAATAAGCTGTCCTAGCATATCGCGCCCAGCTTCATCAGCTCCAAGAATATAACCATTTACACCCGGCTCTGTATAGCGCTCTAACAATTGTATTTTTAAAATTTCTTCCTGATCCATAAGCATTGCTGCAATTAATATCGAAATAATCAGTAAATTCATACCAATGAATGAAATTAACGCTAGCTTATCTTTTCGAAATTCACGTATTACAACTTGTATCCCTGTTGGTGGAGTACTTTCAACTGTCATTGTGTCATTTTTTTGTTCCATTTTTATTCACCTCTCCTTAAACATTAAATTTAGCAGTTAGTCTATGCGGATACGTGGATCAACAATGCTCATAATAATATCTGACAGTAGACTACCTAATAATGCTAAGAAGCCATAAAGCATAACGAGAGCTGTAATCACACTATAATCGCGACTCGTTATAGAATGGATGAATAATTGCCCCATGCCCGGGAAGCCAAAAATTGTTTCTATAAAAATCGAACCACCTAATAAGCCTGTAATTGTAAAACCTAGGAAAGCTGCAATTGGCAATAAGGAATTGCGGAAAATATGTCTTCTATAGATTCTTTTCATCGGTACGCCTTTACTACGTGCTGTTTTAACATAATCCTGTGTCTTAGCATCAATTATTTCTGAACGCAAATATTGAATAATCGTTGTCGTACCTAAAATTGCATATGTCATCGCAGGTAATATTAAATGATAGATGCGATTCCAATAATATTCCATCGTTCCCGGTTCTACACCTACATCAACTGTTCCACTCGTCGGGAACCACATTAAACGATAACCGAAAATATATAGGAAAATTAAACCCAAGACAAAAGTCGGTATCGCGTAGCTTATAAAGCTATAGAGTGTAATCGACTTATCGTACAATGAATCTTGCTTGCGCCCCGCAATCATTCCTAATGGAATAGCAATCGCATAAACGAGAATTGCACTAAGTAGAGCGAGCCAAAATGTATTTAATGCGCGCTCACCAATCAGTGTGGACACCGCAATTTTATATGTATAGCTTTGTCCAAAATCCCCCTGCAAGGCATTTGTTACCCAATGGTAATATTGCACATACCATGGGTCATAAAATCCTGCCTGAATTCTCAATTCTTCAATGCGTGAAGGGTCTGTTTCTGGTGTAATCAATCCTGTAAATGGATCACCCGGCATTTGCTTCGCCAAAATAAAGATAATTAGGCTTAGCACAAACATTTGAGGAATCATCAAAAGTGTTCGTCTAACAATCGTTTTCCACATTTTATATACCCCCTGACATCGCAACCATATGTGTATCTGAAATGGATTTAAGCGGGTATACTTTTCCATGCTCATCATAATATTGATGTTGCTCTTTTTGATAGTTCTCTTCTACTTTTTGTCGAATGAATTTGCGCTCCAAGCGTGTCTCTGGCTCAATATTTGGAATGGCAGATAACAGACGTTTTGTATAAACATGTTGTGGATCCTTATATATATCATGTCTCGTACCTGTTTCAACGAAGCGTCCTTTATACATAATGGATATATGATCGCACATATGTTTCACAACACCTAAATCATGTGAAATAAATAAATAAGTAAGCCCATATTCAGTTTGAATATCTTTCATAAAGTTTAGCACCTGTGCTTGTACCGATAAATCCAGCGCAGATACAGGTTCATCAGCTATAATCATTTTTGGATTACAAGCAACGGCTCGCGCGATTCCTAGACGTTGTTTTTGACCACCAGAAAATTCATGCGGATATTTTAACAATACATCTTCAGACATCCCTACAATTGCTAGTAACTCTTTTATGCGCTTACGCTCCTCTTGATCACTAAGCTTCATAAAATTCCGAATAGGCTCTGCTAAAATGTCTAAAACCCGTTTTCTAGGATTCATACTAGAATGGGAATCTTGGAAAATCATTTGAATGTCTTTGTTATAAGCTGAATTACGATTTCTGCGTTGGTTTGTTACATCCTCACCTTCATAGAAAATTTGACCTGAAGTGATTTTCTCTAAACCAATAATGGCCTTTCCTGTAGTAGATTTTCCTGATCCTGATTCTCCTACTAAACCATATGTTTTTCCTTTTTCAAATTCCATTGTGACGCCATCAACCGCATATACCTTATCGATTACTGTATTAAAAAACCCGCCTCGAATTGGGTAATGAACGTTTAAATCATTAATTTGCATAAAGCTCATACAGCCCCGCCTCCTTCTTCACCTTCTAAATGAAAGTGTTTCCAGCAGGTACATCTAACAAAATGACCTGGTGCAATTTCATGTAATTGTGGTTTTCTTTCATGTGCAGATGCATCTATCCACGGTATTCGTGCTGAAAATCGGCAGCCTTCCCGAGGCAAATTCTTCAGCGATGGCACCATACCTTGAATAACTTCAAGTCTTTCATTTTCACTATGAGTTTGTGGAATAGAATTCAATAGAGAACGAGTATAAGGATGTTTAGCATTTTTAAATAATTCCTGAACAGGTGCTTCTTCTACTACTTCACCCGCATACATTACTGCAACTCGATCAGCCATTTCTGCCACAACGCCTAAATCATGAGTAATTAAGATAATACCTGTCTCGGTTTCTGACTGTAGTGCTTTTAATAAATCAAGTATTTGAGCTTGAATCGTCACATCTAAAGCTGTTGTCGGTTCATCTGCAATTAAAATAGATGGTTTACATGACAAGGCAATGGCAATCATGACACGTTGACGCATCCCCCCAGACAATTGATGAGGAAATTGTCTTGCCACACGTTCAGGATTAGAAATGCCTACCTGATTCAACAATTCTAATACTCTCTCCGCGCGCTGTTGCTTTGAGAGCTTTGTATGATATACCAGCCCCTCTTCAATCTGTTCTCCTATCCGCATTAACGGATTGAGAGCTGAAAGAGGATCCTGAAAAATAAAACCAATATCATTACCTCGTAAACTATTAAATTGCTGCTCATTTAATTGCGTTAAATTTTGATTATTATAATGAATTTCCCCTGTAACCTTTGTGTTAACTTCATTGTGCAAGCCTACAATAGTAGTTGCTAATGTACTTTTACCACAACCAGATTCTCCAACGATTGCTAATACTTCATTCTTTTTAAGCGAAAGCGAGACATCCTCTACAGCAGCGTGGTAAGTTTCTTTAATGCGAAAACTTGTAGTTAAATTTCTAATTGTTAGTAGGTCATTTGCTGTATTCAAACAATCTCCCCTCCCATATTCAATATTCTGAAAAATCATTTCACTTGGCTATAAATTTATTTCAGAATTATATTCTTTGAAATATTCTTTACACCTCCATTTATATTTGTAAACACCATTAATAATTTTTTTACTTCTTCAGACAACAAAATCCGATGCGGGAATTATCTGAAAATTAAATGTAACATTATTTTATCTAGAAATAATACATTAAATCAAGTAGTTTTTTTGAAATATTAAAAATATATAAACAAATCAAGTCCTTACATCTTGATCAAATCATTTTACAAGCTTAATTTTTTCTTTACATGATTATTTGCTTCTTTTTTAATCTATTAACTAAACTCCTCGATTTTTATTATTCAAATATAATTTTCTTTCACAAAAAATGTTTTCTTTATTTGTAAAAATACACTTTAATTTTTGATTAATTCTATTTAACAGTAAAAAGTTATCAATTCTTATTCCCATATATATTTCCAATTAAGTTATTTTTGTTTTAATATATAGTTTTCTCATTTAAAGCGTTAAAAACTACAAATCATTATTGCTATACTGAAGTAAGTAATTTTTGGATATCTTTTTCCTATCCACTTACGTACTTCTTGATTACACTTAATTATATTTTTTCTAAAAAAAATTAACTTTATAAATAATATATGTAGAATTAAAGGAAAAATATGATAAAAGTTCGAATAAAAGCATTATATTCAATTATGCCTCGGCATAATTGCGTCCGGAATCGGCTCTTTGCTAGCGTCAGCAGCAGATGTTTTTTGCGCGAAAGCGAAGCGTCAGCAGCAGATGTTTTTTGCGCGAAAGCGAAGCGTCAGCGCAGATGTTTTTTGAAGCTATAATAGATTAATTAATTTAAAGGGGCGTATATTTAATGGTTATTATTAAGGATTCTTGGTTTACAGTAGAAGAAATTAATGAAGAAACGTTTGCAATAAGTGAATATGGACATTGGGAAAAAGTTCATTCATTTTTACTGATTGGGACAGATAAATCAGTTTTAATTGATACTGGTTTAGGCATCGATAACATCGAAAGGATATGTAATCAACTAACATCTTTACCTATTACGGTCCTCACTACCCATGTTCATTGGGATCATATTGGTGGTCATGGACAATTTGAACATATTTACGTACACAAGGAAGAGGCTGATTGGCTAGTAAATGGCATTAAAAAGTTATCGATTGAACAGATCAGAAAAGACGTTAGTCGTGATATCACGATACCTACGCCCAAAACGTTTAATCCTGAAACATATAAACCTTTCCAAGGACAGCCTACAGGTATTTTGGAAGATAGAGATATTATAGATATCGGAAATAGAAAATTGACTATACTGCATACTCCTGGCCATTCACCAGGGCATATATCTATTTTAGATCATAACAACGGTTATTTATTTACTGGTGATTTACTGTATGATAAAACGCCGATTTACGCTTTTTTTCCTACAACAAATCCAGTAGATTTAGTAGATTCCTTAGAGAAGATAGCGAACTTACCTAATATTACGAAGATTTTCGGGTCTCATAATACATTGGGGCTTGATTCTTCTATTTTAATAGAAGTAAAACAGGCAGTTACTACGTTGAGAGAAGAGGATCTTGTAAAATTCGGTACGGGAATCCATCATTTTAACGGTTTCAGTGTTCAATTTTAATCGAGTAGGAGGAGGTGGATTTTCTCATTAACTAGAATCGTAAAAATATACGTTATAGAAGGCACATGCGGAAATGCCTATATTGTTAAAAAAAAGAAAACAATTTATCATAAAAATATGAAAGTACAACTTTCTCTTATGAAAATTATATTTAAGAAAGAATAGGTGAAAATGCATCATATGAAAAATCGGGTTGTCCAATTACTATTTTTATTTACAATTGCAGCAATTATGCTCATATTCTTAAATAAGTCCATCATTCCCTTATCTACCTTAATCGGCTTACTATGGCCTATCACACTTATAGGGATTGCTTTCGTTATTTTTATTGAAAACCGTTCTCCGCAAAGTACATTAGCTTGGCTTTTAGTTTTAGCTATTCTCCCTGGTATTGGTGTATTTATGTACTTACTTTTCGGAAGAAGTCACTGGAGAAGAAGGAAGCATTTACATCGTTCAGAAGAAAGGAGAATAGTATTCCGTGAAATTTTAGCAGGAAAAAGTTTTGATTTAGAAAACTCCCCTCCTTTAAATGAACGATCCACCTATTTGACTCAAGTTTTACAAAAATTTGGTGGTGGTCCTGTTGCTAATGAAACTACAACAAAACTCTTAACAAACGGTGATGAAACATTTACTGAGATCATACAAGCGATTGAAAATGCTACACACCATATTCATATTCAATACTATATTTATCGATCAGATGAAATCGGCACAGAAATTCGAGATGCCTTAATAAGGAAAGCAAAATCTGGCGTGATCGTACGCTTTCTTTACGATGGACTCGGAAGTAATAAATTAAAGAAGAGTTTCTTACAACCTATGAAAAAAGTAGGGATTGAAGTAATCGAATTTGATTCTATTCTTTCACCTTGGCTATTAGAAACCGTCAATTATCGTAATCACCGTAAGATTGTTATTGTAGATGGGACAATTGGATTTACAGGTGGACTCAATGTCGGAGATGAATATCTTGGTCGTTCGAAGAAGTTTCCTATTTGGCGTGATAGTCATTTAAAAATAGAAGGAAAAGCATTATATAAACTACAAGCCATTTTCTTAGAAGATTTTCTTTATGCCACTAGTCGTTTAAATACTTCTTCTTGGAATCAATTTATGGATAAAGCATACTTCCCAAGTCAAGGAATTCATCAGGCAGAAGGGGCCGTACAAATCGTTGCAAGCGGACCTAGCTCAGATGATACAAATATTCGGAATGCGTTATTGAAAGTGATGGGCTCTGCCAAAAAGTCAATTTGGATTGCCACTCCATACTTCATTCCTGATCAGGAAACATTAACATTATTACGTTTGAGTGCACTTTCCGGAGTAGATGTCCGAATTTTATATCCTGGAAAAGGCGATAGCGTCATTAGTGATCAAGCATCCCAATCATACTTTTCACCGCTTCTAAAAGCGGGAGTCTCTATTTACTCTTATAAAGATGCTTTTATGCATGCCAAGATTGTACTTGTTGATGATGAAGTTGCATCAATTGGTACAGCAAATATGGATATTCGTAGTTTTGAGCTTAATTATGAAATCATTGCAGTCCTATATGAATCTAAAACGGTTCTAGATATAAAAAATGATTTTGAACAAGATTTTAAAGACTCCATAGAAATTACATGGGCTTCATTTCAAAAGCGAAGTATTCAAAAACGCATGCTCGAATCTCTTATGCGACTTATTTCTCCCCTACTGTAAGTTACTCAATTATGCCTCGGAATAATTGCGTCCGAAGGCTTTAACTTCTTTCAGCAGAAGTTAAAAAATAAAAAAGACGGTAAACATACCCGATATTATTCGGGTATGTTTACCGTCTTAAATGGTCAAAGAAATCTTTGTGAATGTTGATGCGCTTGAGATGAGGATGATTTCCGTTCCAGCCTACCGCTTTACTACAGGTGCGATTCATGATGCTATCGGCGGTTCTCGAAATTTTATCAGCGATTTTCATGTTGTTATCAGCGATTCTCGGCACTTTATCAGCGGTTTTCTCGATTTTATCAGCGATTCTCGGCACTTTATCAGCGGTTTTCTCGATTTTATCAGCGATTGGCATTTTGGAGCATCCTGCCGCTTCTCTTTCGCATATAAAACACTTGTTGGTCCAAGCGGCTCATCGGACGCCCCCAGGAAGCGCCAGCCGGAACGGAAATCAACCCCTCGTTTTGCCTGAAGAGCCATGCTTTATTTATTTTGACGCAATAGTTTTTCAGCAAATGAAAGGGTGGTATGAAAAAATTTTCATACCACCCTTTTTTAAAATCAATTACAGCTCGCCTGCTTTTAATTTGCCATGCCACTCTTTAAGGAATGGGATGTCTCCTTCTTTAATAGCGCCTGATTCGTTAGCTGCTTCAATTAAATAATCAAAGTTTGTTAGAGATACATATTTAATGCCAGCCTCTTCAAATGCTTGTTCAGCACGTGGAAGGTTGTATGTGTAGACGCAAACAACGCCTAGTACTTCACAGCCTGCTGCGCGTAGGGCTTCTACAGCTGTAATGGATGAGCCGCCTGTTGAAACGATGTCCTCTACGACTACAACTTTTTGACCAGCTGCGTATTTCCCTTCGATTTGGTTGCCACGCCCATGTTCTTTTGCTTTAGAGCGTACGTAAACCATAGGTAATTCTAAAATATCACTTACCCAAGCAGCATGTGGGATTCCTGCTGTTGCTGTACCTGCTACGACTTCTGTTGCGCCAAAGTTTTCTTTAATAAGAGATGCTAAACCGTTTGCTAATTGCTTACGAATTACAGGGTCAGAAATTGTTAGACGTGTATCACAGTAGATTGGCGATTTAATGCCTGATGCCCATGTGAATAGTTCTGTTGGATTTAATTCTACTGCACCTACTTTTAACATAGCGTGTGCGATTTCATTTTGTAATGTCATATTTATGCCTCCCATAATTCACTTACGATTTTATATGCTGCTACTGGATCTTGTGCACCTGTTACGGCACGTCCTACGACGATTAGCGAAGAACCATCACGTTTTGCGCCGTCTGGTGTTGCAATGCGCTTTTGGTCGTGTGCGTCGCCGCCTGCTAAGCGGATACCAGGTGTCACACGTAAGAAATCTTCACCGCATACTTCAGCAATTGCTTTTGCCTCATGTACGGAGCAGACAACTCCATTTAAACCAGCTTGTTTTGTTACGCTTGCATAATGTAATACAGATTCCTGTAAAGATAAAGCAATTTTTTGCTCTGCCTGCATTTGCTCTTCTGTTGTAGAAGTCAGTTGTGTTACTGCAATTAATGCCGCACGTTCACGCCCTGCAGGAGTACCCGCTTCAAGCCCCTCAAGTGCTGCTTCCATCATTGGACGTCCACCTGCCGCATGAACGTTGACTAAATCTACCCCTAATTTTGCTAAGCCTTTCATAGCAGAGCCAACTGTATTCGGAATATCGTGTAGCTTTAAATCAAGGAAAATATCATGACCTAGATCTTTTACCTTGCGGACAATATCCGGTCCTTCCTGCATATATAATTCCATACCAATTTTCACGAAAAGAGGCTCATTAAAATGCTTTAGAAAATTGAATACTTCTGCTTCTCCAGGAAAATCTAGTGCAAGTATTGGTTTTGTATTCATGAACGATGGCTCCTTCCGATAATTTCTGAAATATGCTCTACACCTAAGGCATCAAGCTTTGCTGGTAATTCATCAATAATAGTAGGACAAACGAAGTGATCGACAAAGTTTGCTGTTCCAACAGCAACTGCTGATGCACCGGCCGACATAAAGTCAATAACGTCTTGCGCTTCTGTCACGCCACCCATGCCAATAATCGGAATATTGACAGCCTTATACACCTCATAGACCATGCGAATTGCAACTGGCTTTACAGCAGGACCAGATAAGCCACCTGTACCATTGGCAATTACTGGCTTACCTGTACGCTCGTCTAAACGCATACCGATTAATGTATTGATCATTGTAATACCATCTGCACCGCCTGCTTCAACAGCTTGGGCGATTTCTACGATGTTCGTTACATTAGGAGACAATTTCACGTATACAGGCACTTCAGAAACAGCTTTTACAGCTTTCACTAACTCGCGTGCTGTTGCTGGGTCTGTACCAAACTGAATACCACCACATTTAACGTTCGGACAAGAAATATTAAGCTCTAATGCTTTCACATTTGGTGCAGTCGAAATACGTTGTGCTACTTCTACGTAATCCGCTGTCTCAGTTCCCGCTACGTTCGCAATGATTGGCACATCATACGCTTCTAGAAATTTTAATTCTTCATTCATTACTTTTTCAATGCCCGGATTTTGCAAACCAATTGCATTTAACATCCCTGCCGCTGTTTCTGCTACACGCGGAGTTGGGTTGCCAGGACGTGTTTCTACAGTCGTTGCTTTTATCATAATAGCGCCAAGCTTTGATAAATCATAAAGCTGCGCGTATTCACGACCAAAGCCGAAGCAGCCTGAAGCTGGCATTATTGGATTCTTTAATTCTAAGCCTGGTAATTGAATAGTTAATCGACTCATAATGCCACCGTACCTTTCGGGAAAACTGGACCATCAGAGCATACTTTGACATAATCTTTTGCTACTTGATCTGTTGTTTTACATACGCATGCGAAACAAGCACCGATACCGCAGCCCATACGCTCTTCAAATGATAAATAACCTTCTTTTTCTGGATAGAAGCCTTCTAATGCTTTTAACATTGGTAGCGGACCACAAGAATAGAATACATCGAATTCAGGTGCTCGTGACTCTAATACATTTGTAACAAAGCCTTTTGTTCCTTTAGAGCCGTCAACCGTTACATAATGTGTTTCCCCAAGCGCACTGAATTGTTCCTCATAGAAGCATACATCCTCTGTTTGAAAGCCAAGTACATGAATTGTTTTAACACCACGAGCATTCAATTGTTTAGAAAGCTCATGTAATGGTGGTACTCCGATTCCTCCGCCAACTAAAAGTGCAGTACCGCCTTCTTTTACCGCCTCAACAGGGAAACCATTTCCAATTGGACCGAGTACATTGACAAGCTGCCCCTCGCGATTTGTCGCTAAAACCTGTGTTCCACGACCTTCCGCACGATAGATCATCGTAAATTCGTTGTTGTCTTTGTCTATATTTGCAATACTGATTGGTCGACGTAAAAGCGGCTCCATTGAATCTGACACCTTTACATGGACAAACTGGCCAGGAGTCATATCCTGAACCAGTTCACCACGAAGTGTCAATTCGAAAATGTTTGTCGCAATTTGCTTTTGAGAGACGACCGTCATTTTCTCTTGACGAATCATATTAGTGTACTACCTCCGCTTTTGGCATTTGTTCTGCTGTAAATGTCATTGACTCAATAACACGTACCATCGCTTCTGCTGTATCTAATGAAGTTAAGCAAGGTACGCCGTTTTCAACTGATTCACGACGGATTCGGAAGCCATCACGTGCCGGTTGCTTACCTTTTGTTAATGTGTTGACAACAAGCTGTGCCTCACCGTTTTGAATTAAATCGATTAATGTTTGACCTTTTGCACCGATTTTGCCAACTACATCTGTACGTACACCTGCAGCTTCGAACGATTTTGCTGTACCTTCAGTAGCGACAATACGATAGCCTACTGTTGAGAAGCGTTTTGCCAGCGCAATTGCTTCCTCTTTATCTTTATCGGACACAGTGAACAATACTGTGCCTTCTGTGCGAATTTCCATACCTGCTGCAACTAAGCCTTTGTAAAGTGCTTTTTCTAATGTTGCATCTTTCCCCATTACTTCACCTGTTGATTTCATTTCAGGTCCTAATGTAATGTCTACACGACGTAATTTAGCAAATGAGAATACTGGCACTTTTACGAAGACACCTTTTTGCTCAGCTGCTAATCCTGTTGGATAGCCTTGTTCTACGATTGATTTACCAAGGATCGCTTTCGTTGCAATATTTGCCATCGGAATGTTTGTAATTTTACTTAAGAACGGTACTGTACGAGATGAACGTGGGTTAACCTCGATAACATATACTTCGCCTTGTGAAATAACATACTGGATGTTCATTAAGCCTACGATACCAAGACCTTTTGCTAGGCGAGTTGTATAATCCACTAACGTATCTTTTTGCGTTTGCGTTAATTTTTGTGGAGGGTATACAGAGATGGAGTCACCAGAGTGAACCCCTGCACGCTCGATATGCTCCATAATACCTGGAATTAATACATTTTCACCGTCACAAATTGCATCTACTTCAATTTCTTGACCAGTTAAGTAGCGGTCTACTAATACTGGATGATCAGGAGAGGCTTCTACTGCGTTTTCCATATAGTGTTTTAATTCTTCTTGGTTGTAGACAATTTCCATCGCACGTCCACCTAATACATATGAAGGACGAACTAGCACCGGGAAGCCTAGACGTTCACTAATAGCAAGTGCTTCTTCCGTAGATACAGCTGTTTGACCTAGTGGCTGTGGAATGTTCAAGTCGCGTAATGCTTGCTCGAATTTGTCTCGGTTTTCCGCACGGTCGATATCTTCAAGTGTTGTACCTAGGATTTTCACGCCATTAGCAGCTAATTTATCAGCAAGATTAATAGCTGTTTGACCACCGAATTGTACAACTACTCCAATCGGTTGCTCAAGGTCGATAATATGCATTACATCTTCGATTGTTAATGGCTCGAAGTATAATTTATCTGAAATCGAGAAGTCCGTTGATACTGTCTCTGGATTCGAGTTAATAATAATTGCTTCGTAACCCGCTTCTTGAATTGCCCATACTGAGTGTACTGTTGCGTAGTCGAATTCTACCCCTTGACCAATACGGATTGGACCAGAACCAAGTACAACAACTGATGGCTTGTCTGATTTAATCGATTCGTTTTCATCCTCATATGTGCCATAGAAGTATGGTGTTTCAGATTCAAACTCCGCTGCACATGTATCGACCATTTTATATACTGGGACAATGCCATGTTCTTTACGATATGCATATACTTCCTCTTGAGTTGTTTCCCAAAGCTCGGCAATTTTCTTATCTGCAAAGCCTAGACGTTTTGCTGTACGTAATACGTCTTTATCGTTTTTATTGTCAGCAAGTGTTTGCTCCATATCTACGATGTTTTTGAATTTATTTAAGAAGAATAAGTCAATTTCAGACCATTCATGAATTTGCTCAATTGTTACTCCGCGACGAAGTGCTTCACCGATGAAGAATAGACGCTCGTCACCAGCTTTACGAATACGTTTTTCAATCCAAGAATCAGTGTTTTCTTCTGCATGTTTCAGCTCTAAGTGAACTTGACCTGTTTCAAGAGAACGCACTGCTTTTAGCATCGCTTCCTCAAATGTACGACCAAGTGCCATTACTTCACCAGTCGCTTTCATTTGTGTACCAAGATTACGCTTTGCTGATTCAAATTTATCGAATGGCCAGCGTGGGATTTTTGCTACGATGTAGTCTAGAGCTGGCTCGAAGCAAGCATACGTTGAACCTGTTACAGGGTTTTTGATTTCATCTAATGTTAAACCAACTGCGATTTTTGCTGCTAGCTTTGCAATTGGATAGCCTGTTGCTTTTGACGCTAACGCTGATGAACGAGATACACGTGGGTTTACTTCGATTACATAGTAATTAAAGCTATATGGATCAAGAGCTAATTGTACGTTACAGCCACCCTCGATTTTTAGTGCACGGATAATATCTAAAGAGATATTACGTAGCATTTGGTTTTCACGATCTGAAAGTGTTTGCGTAGGTGCAACTACGATGGAGTCACCTGTATGAATACCAACTGGGTCAACGTTTTCCATGTTACATACAACGATTGCGTTGTCAGCAGCATCACGCATTACTTCATATTCGATTTCTTTATAACCAGCGATTGATTTTTCTAGTAAACATTGTGTTACTGGAGAATATTTTAGACCAGATGTCACAATTTCCTCTAGATCTTGATCGTTGTAGCAAATACCGCCGCCTGTACCACCAAGTGTGAAGGCAGGGCGAACGATTACTGGATAGCCAATTCTCGCTACAAAGTTTTTCGCTTCGTCTAAGTTATGGATAATATCTGATTCAGGTACTGGAGCACCTAGCTCATACATTAAATTACGGAATAGATCACGGTCTTCTGCTTTATGGATCGCCTCTAATTTTGTACCAAGAATTTCAATATCAAGCTCATCTAGAATTCCTGATTGATCTAATTCAATGGCCATGTTTAAACCAGTTTGACCACCAAGTGTTGGTAGGATGGCATCTGGGCGCTCTTTACGTAAAATTCGTGATACAAACTCAAGTGTAATTGGCTCAATATATACTTTGTCTGCAATTTCTGTATCTGTCATAATTGTCGCAGGGTTTGAGTTTATTAAGATAACGCGATAGCCTTCTTCTTTTAGTGAAAGACAAGCTTGTGTTCCTGCGTAGTCAAATTCTGCTGCTTGTCCGATAACGATTGGACCTGATCCGATTACTAAAATAGTTTCTATATCTGTACGTTTAGGCATGTTGTTTCCCCTTCCCTGCTTCTACTTCCATCATTTCGATAAATTCATCAAATAAGTGATTTGAATCCTCTGGACCTGGTGATGCTTCTGGGTGATATTGCACTGTGAAGATTGGATATTTCTTATGGCGTACCCCTTCACAAGTACCGTCATTTAATGCGATATGTGTTAATTCTAAATCTGTATCTTTTAATGAATCGATGTCGATTGCATAGCCATGATTTTGAGATGTTAAATCAGTACGGCCAGTACGTAAATCTTTTACTGGATGGTTACCACCGCGGTGACCGAATGGTAATTTGAAGCTTCGCGCACCACATGCTAGTGAGAAGATTTGGTGCCCTAAACAAATACCGAACATCGGTACTTTTCCGATTAAATTACGAACTGTTTCAATACCTTCTTGCACATCTTCAGGGTTACCTGGGCCGTTAGAAAGCATGATGCCATCTGGATGCCACGCTAAAATTTCTGCTGCTGAAGTATTGTAAGGGACAACTAGCACATCACAATCACGTTTGTTTAACTCACGAAGAATACCATGTTTCATACCAAAGTCTATTAATACTACGCGTTTGCCACGACCTGGTGATGGGTAGGCTGCTTTCGGTGATACTTCATGTACATGGTTTGTAATAGCTGGTGTTGCCTGTAATTTTGCCACGATTTCGTCAACATTCACTTCCTCATCAGCCGCTGTTAAAATAGCCTTTACTGACCCTTTGCTACGAATAATACGTGTTAATTTTCGTGTATCGATTCCTTCAATCCCTGGAATATCCTTTGATGTTAAGTACTCATCAACTGTTAAATCACAGCGGAAGTTTGAAGGTGTTTTTGCTAATTCACGAACTACAAAGCCACGAATAGCAGGCGTGATTGATTCAAAATCATCACGGTTAATACCGTAATTACCGATTAAAGGGTAAGTTAACGTTACGATTTGTCCGTAGAACGAAGGATCTGAAATTGTTTCCTGATAACCTGTCATCCCTGTTGTAAATACTACTTCACCTTGTGAAGCTCGCTCACTACCGAACGCTGTACCTGTAAATACTGTGCCATCTTCTAAAATAAGTAAACGTTTTTTCATTACTCTGCCTCCTGGTATACGATATTGCCTTCAAAAATTGTTAGCACTGGCCAACCTTTTGCAACCCAACCATTGAATGGTGTATTGCGTCCTTTTGATACAAAGCCTTCTGCATCAATTGTTTGTTCTTTATTTAAATCTATTAAAATCATATCTGCTGAAGATCCAACTTCTAATGTGCCATATGGTAAATCGAAAATTTGAGCTGCTTTTACAGACATCCAGTCGATCAACTGTTTTAACGTCCATTTCCCTGTTTCTACAAATTGTGTGTAAAGTAGTGGGAAGGCTGTTTCAAAGCCTACAATGCCAAACGGTGCGCCTACCATGCCACAGCATTTTTCTTCTACTGTATGTGGAGCGTGATCCGTAGCGATACAATCGATTGTGCCATCTAGCATAGCTGCGTGAAGTGAGTCTTTATCATCAGAACCTCTTAATGGCGGGTTCATTTTCCAGTTTGCATCATCTGATGGAATATCCATTTCTTCAAGTAATAAATGATGCGGGCAAACTTCTGCAGTGACACGAATACCCGCTGCCTTAGCGTCTCGTACTGCACGTACAGATTCCTTTGTGGACACGTGACATACGTGGTAGCGTGCGCCAGCAGCTTCTGCTAGTAGAACATCACGTGCAATTTGAACGGATTCACAAATCGATGGAATTCCTGGTAAACCAAGTTCTTGATTACGCTTCCCTTCATGCATAACGCCATCGTAAATTAATGAGTTGTCTTCACAGTGTGCTACAACTACCACATCATGCTGTGCCGCATCTTTCATTTGCTCATACATTGTTGATGCAAGCTGGATCCCAACACCATCATCTGAAAATGCAACAGCTCCATGTGCTTTTAATTCTTCAATACTTGTGCGAACCTCACCTGAGATGTCCTTTGTTAAAGAGCCGTATGGAAGTACTCGAATGACCGCACTTTCTTTAATCAGACCGTTAATCAACTGCATGTTTTCTACTGAATCTGGAACTGGTTTTGTGTTTGGCATCGCACAAATTGTTGTGAAACCGCCTTTAGCTGCTGATGCAGAACCTGTAGCAATTGTTTCTTTATGTTCAAAGCCTGGCTCACGTAAATGTGTGTGTACATCGACAAAGCCTGGTGCAACAACTAAACCTTTCCCTTCGATAATTTCTGCGCCTGCTACATTTACGTTTTGTCCAATTTCAGTAATTTTGCCATCTACCATAGCGATATTGACTGTTTGTAGCTCGCCTTGTTCATTTAACATTTGTACATTTTGAAGAACCTTTGTCATATTATTCTCTCCCCTTTAAAATTGTTTCGACAATAGCCATTCGCGTATATACTCCATTTCGAACTTGCTCGAAAATTCGAGAACGCTCGCATTCAACTAGCTCTGAAGCAATTTCCACATCACGATTGACCGGTGCTGGATGCATAATAATTGCCTTTTCCTTCATTTGTTTTTCACGTTCAATGGTTAAACCGTACTCGTTATGATAACTCTCTTTTGAGAAGCTTTTATTTACCTTATGACGTTCATGCTGCACACGAAGTAACATAATCACATCACTTATTTCGATTAAATCATCCCAAGAGTGATGTGCTTCGAAACCGCCAGCCCACTCTTCTGGACAAAGGAAATGAACATTTGCCCCCAATCGCTGTAACGCTGATGCATTTGATTTTGCTACACGGCTATGGGATATATCCCCAGCGATTGTTACATTCAACCCTTCAAAAGAACCAAACTCTTTTTTGATTGTATAAAGATCCAATAATGATTGGGATGGGTGTTGACCTGCACCATCACCCGCGTTAATGATTGACACATTAATGCCTTCTAGCAGTTCATTGTAATACTCGTCTTCTTTTGCGCGGATGACTACTGCATCTATACCAATCATTTCTAACGTTTTTACCGTATCGTACATTGTTTCCCCTTTAGTGACACTTGAAAAACCCGCATCAAATGGGATAACAATACAGCCAACTTTACGCTCTGCCATTTCAAAGCTCGTTTTCGTACGTGTACTCGGTTCAAAAAATAAGTTTGCTACGTTGTATTCTCTAGATAACAATGATGCTTCACCATTTTCAAAAGCTTGCGCACGATCTAGAATGTGGTTAATTTCTTCAGTTGTTAAATGTTCCATCGATAATAAGTTCTTCATCATGTAACCTCCATTAGATTGTGTTTCATGAACGTCTATGTATAAACGTTCCGTATTCAAATAAAAGCCCCGCTGATGTCATCAACGAGGCATAAGGAGGCGTGACAAACTAGAGCAGAACATATTCCTACGTTTAGCTTGTCTACAACTTCCCTTTTTTTGCCTCTCTGGACAATTCATTAAAAGGTACTACTTATTTAATTAATCTTCTAAAATTTCTTTCTCTCGCCCTGGTAATACTAAGTTTAAAATCACACCTATAATTGCTGCTAATGCCATACCTTCAAGGGCAAATGACTCAGAGAATCTAAGTGCAGCACCGCCGATTCCTACTACTAAAATTACAGATGCAATAACCATGTTTCGATTATTCCCAAAGTCTACTTTACTTTCAACTAGCATACGTAAACCACTAGACGCGATAATACCAAATAATAAGATTGAAATACCACCAAGAACTGCGGTTGGTATTGTTGAAATTAATGCCATGGCTTTCCCAAAGAATGACACGACAATCGCAATGACTGCTGCTCCCATGATAACATATACGGAATAGACACGTGTGATTGCTAAAACACCTATATTTTCACCGTATGTTGTTTTCGGTGGTCCGCCGATTAAGGCACTCAGTAATGTCCCTAAACCATCCCCTAAAATTGATCGGTGAAGGCCTGGATCTTTGACATAATTTCGATTTACTACTTTCCCCAAAACTAATTGGTGACCAATATGTTCTGAAATCGTTACGATGACGATTGGTACCATTGCAAGTAAAATTTTAGCTGTAATATTGAATTCATAGTCCACACCTGGAATCAAAAAATCCGGTGAAGCGAATAATGATGCTTCTTTTACTGGAGTGAAATCAACGATTCCAATAAACACTGAGTAGATATATCCAACAATTAGACCCATCAGAATAGGCATAGCACTTAAAATATTTTTAAAGTATACCGTGAATATAATGGCTGCTAATAAAGTAACTAAAGCTGCTGAAAAATGTAATCCACTGTATTGAGATACCGTTTCAACAACCCCTGTTGTCTCATTCACCTGTTCTACATTTATATTCATTGCCATATTTACTGCTGTACCTGACAGTCCTAAACCAATTACGATAATAACGGGTGCCACAACAATTGGTGGTAGCAAACGCATTAACCATTTATAGCCTGTCTTCCAAATGATTAAAGACACAATTCCGTAAACTAGGCCGACTGCTAGTGCCCCAATCATCGCATTCCCCGGATTCACACTAGCATTATTTGCATCTAATCCATTCGCGGCAATTAGAATTGGTGAGATGAAAGCAAATGATGAACCTAGATATGCTGGTACTTTAAACTGTGTTACTAATAAGAAAACAAGTGTAGCAATCCCACTCGTTAAAAGAGCAATTGCTGGGCTAAGACCTACCAATTGAGGGACTAAGATCGTTGACCCAAACATGGCAAACATGTGTTGGAAACTTAATGTCACTAGTTGGACTGGAGTCGGTTTATCCTGAATATCTAATACTGCTTTTGACATAGTGTTTCCTCACTTTATTGTTAGTCTTCTTTATAAATAATGACGCAATCTTCGTCGTCTACCTCTTGTAAATTTACGACTATACGCTCGGATCCAGATGTTGGAACATTTTTACCAACATAATCAGCTCGTATTGGAAGCTCTCTATGACCTCTGTCGATAAGGACTGCCAGTTGAATTTGTCCAGGTCGCCCTAAATCCATCACTGCATCTAGTGCTGCTCGTACTGTACGCCCAGTGTATAATACATCATCAACAAGTATGATCTTTTGATTCGCTACAACGTAATCAATATCAACTTGCTCAACATGTGCCTGCTCGTTTTCATGCTTTGTTGATAGATCATCTCGATAAAGTGTAATATCAAGCTCTCCGGTACGAATTGCTTTACCTTCAATTTTTTCAATTCTTTCTGCAAGGCGTCTCGCGAGAAAAGCACCTCGCGTTTTAATGCCGACTAAAATACATTCATCGATCCCTTTATTACGTTCAATAATTTCATGTGCAATTCGTGTTAATGCTCTTGCCATTGATGGGCCATCTAATAGCTCATTTTGTGCCATGTAAATTTCCTCCTCTCTTCTATCTATTGTTGGTCATGTGTCCATAAAAAAACCTCTCGAAGCGAATAGCCTGAGAGGGTTGAGTACGTGTTTAAATAGCATGTCGGAAAAATTTGCAGCACAAATTTTCACAACACAATCACATATACCTTCTCAGCCTCTCTGGACTGCCATTAAAGGTGAATATTTAGTTAAGTTGTTCATTTCACTGTCGTTAGTATAGACCTTCTTTTACTATCCGTCAATCCCTATTTCGTAAATCATTTAATAATTGTTCATAATCAGCAGGAAGTGGCGCTTCAAACTGGATATATTCTCCAGATGCAGGGTGATCGAATCCTAAAATTCCAGCATGTAATACTTGTCCACCGAAGTCTATTGTCTTTTTCGGTCCATATTTCGGATCACCAACAAGTGGATATTCAATATATTTCATATGCACACGAATTTGATGAGTTCGTCCTGTTTCTAAACGACATTCCACTAGTGTAAAGTCGCCAAAGCGTTCAATAACTTGGAAGTGAGTTACTGCATGCTTTCCGTTATCGACAACTGCTTGTTTTTGACGATCTTTTTGATCGCGTGCAATAGGTGCATCAATTGTTCCTTTATCATGTGCAATATGTCCGTGTACTAGCGCGGTATATTTACGTGTCACTGTTTTATTAACTAGCTGATTCACTAACGATTCATGAGCCGCATCATTTTTAGCAACCATTAATAATCCTGAAGTATCTTTATCAATACGATGCACAATTCCCGGACGCAGAACACCATTTATGCCTGATAAATCCTTACAATGATACATTAAACCGTTTACAAGAGTACCTGTCATATGTCCAGGTGCTGGATGCACGACCATGCCTTTTGGTTTATTCACAACAAGGACATCTGCATCTTCATAAACAATATCAAGGTCCAAGTTTTCAGCAATAACATCTAATGGCTCTGCTTCAGGTACATCTACTTCTACTAGATCTCCTACTTTTACCTTATACTTCGCCTTGACAGTTTCTCCATTTACTTTAACAATACCTTCAGTAATCCAATTACCAATTTGTGTACGCGACCATTCTGATTGCACACTTGAAAGCGCCTTATCAATGCGCTCTCCCTTTTGCTGTTCTTCCATTGTATATGATACTTGCGTCATTCTTTCACCTGTTTCTTTTCTTTTTTATCTTCAGCGATTAAGCCAATCATTATTACCACTACCGCAATTGTTAAAGCTGCATCCGCAATATTGAAGATCGGGAAATCATAATTAATTACTGGAATTAATACATCTATAAAATCGACAACTTCGCCTCTAAATAAACGATCAATAAAATTACCTATCGCTCCGCCTAATAAGAGCATTAAGCCTACTTGAAAAATAGGTTTCCCCTTTGCCTCTTTATGATAATAGTAAATAACGGCACATATAACAACTACAGTGACAATCGTAAATAGCCACATACGTCCTTCAAGCATGCCCCATGCTGCCCCTTTATTTCGATGAGACAATATCCCAAACCATGGATCCCATACTGAAATTCGTTCACCAAACTCCATATTTTTCACAATTAGCCATTTTGTCCATTGATCTAATAGGACAACGAATGCGGCCAATCCATAATATTTATACACAGTCATTCCTCCGTTCACTCAACATCTAACCTATTCTACCATAACAGCCCATCTCAGAATAACTAATATAGCATGAAAATATGGCGGAAAGACCAAATCTGTTACATAAAACATTATTTCAAAATGCAATGACATTCTATCTGTCGCTTCGTCGGTTCTGTCCGTCGATCTGTCGGGGCTATCCACGCTTTTGACGGGGCTATCCACGACTTTGGCTGTTCTATCCACGACTCTGACGGTTCTATCCGTCATTTTGGCTCTTCTTTCCGTCGTTCTGATTTTCATCCGTCGTTTTGGCCTTTCTTTCCGTCGCTCTTGGCTTTCTATCCTTCACTTCGACTCTTCTTTCCGTCGCTCTGATTTTCATCCGTCGTTTTGGCCTTTCTTTCCGTCGCTCTTGGCTTTCTATCCTTCACTTCGACTCTTCTTTCCGTCGCTCTGATTTTCATC